>JAISRJ010000251.1 GCA_031273705.1 Clostridiales bacterium | reverse complement strand
CTGCAATAGCGGGAGTAAGTGGCACATGGACACCTGTATTAGCAGGGTCATCAACTGCGGGTTCATATACACTCTCTCTTTTGGGCAGTCAAACTTATTGGAAAATCGGAAAGTTAGTATACTTACGATGTCGGTTCTTCGTGTCCTCGATAGCAACTGCAGGTACGGGAAATTTGGTCATTAAAGGGCTGCCATTTTCGGTTGCAGCAGATATAGACGCGTTATCTATAATTCGTACTTCACTTGTTAACTGGGATTCGGATACCGCATTTATTAGTGCCTATGTTAGTGGTTCCACTATAAATTTCGCTGTGAATAAGATCAATGGCCTCGTACCTGTAATTAAAATCACCATGATAACAGTATTAACCGAATTAGGCGTATCGGGGTGTTATTTAACAAACTCATAGCAGCAAAATCACAGCAAATACGAACTTATGAACAGGGATGATACAAATGCCGAATATCCAGGAATACATAATTGACATTGCTTTAACAATATTAACCAGCCTGTTATTGGGGTATATCATACACATGAAAAGTCAGGTAAAACAAACCAAGAAAGAATATGGAGCCGTAAAGAACGGGCTAAAAGAGTTATTGAGGGCGCAGATTATTAGAATGTATGAAACGGCGCATGAACATAATTACTGTCCCATATATATCTTAGAAACTATTAATTCACTTTATGAACAATACAAAGAACTTGGCGGAAATGGTACTATCGCAGAGCTTATCAAGCGTATGCACGATTTACCGGCCAGACAGTCCGGCAAGGAAAGTAAATTGGATGGATTGCAAAGGAAGGAATGAAACTATGTATTAATGTACGCGGTGATTTGGGTCAAGCCGAAGTACAGCGAATCTTCCGTCGATTATGATTCCATGAATCCTGAAAGAATCGGCAACTTTAAAATGAATTATTTGCTGTGACCGGTATGTATCTTTCTTATCAGACTTGCATTTGTATATTTTTTCTACCTCACCAAACTCCATAACTGATACATTGTCCAAGAAATTTTGTAATTGCTTTAGATGTTGCTGCTGTAAATTGAAAAAGGTAAAACCACGTTCTAATTTTAACTCGAAGGAGACAATAAAAGGACGAGGTTTTTGTGTTGTTAAAACCTCGACCCGTCTTTTTTCGTGATTTCTTTCCAGACTATTTACTAATTTCTTTGGCAATTAAGAGTCACCACCGGAATATATACTGCGATAATAGTTTTTCATGTCATCCGTATTAATAGGATTTGTACAGTATTCAAGAGGTTTAAACCCCGTTCGAGCATTTATCCAGGGAAGTTCTTTATGTGTGAGCACCTCAAGAGAATTACCAGAATCCTCACCATAGGTGAGCCATACACTCTCCAATAAATCTTCCGTGTCGTCATCGAATACATTTTTATAATCAAAATCCGGAGTAAGGTTTACCCAAGGAGCATAATCTCTATACTTTTGATACAACGAAACTGAAACCGGACCGTGTATCCATGCTTCAAAGACTGGCTCCGCTGTTATTGGAGCGTCAAATAATGCGTAACCCCAAGCGACCGCATAATAACACAATTTCTGTAATTTTTTATGCGGCATGTTCTCTTTAGCTAAAAACCAATTAGCTATTTGAAATATGCTATATTTTCCCGACATTTGTTCATCCCCTTCCAAAAGGCGATTTAGAAAAACAATTTTATGGTCACTACTATTATATCCAAAACCATCAAAAAGTCAATTTAGTGAAAAGATTATCAATTTGAGATTGATTCCACGAGAATAATTAATGAACTGGCATACTCACAGAAAGGATAGATGAATACGAATGAAAGAAATACAAGAATTACTGTTTGGACTGTTACAAGCCTTTATTCTGGCGACTATTCCGGTTATAACAAGTTTTGTTATCCAATATCTAAAGAATAAGACAGAGCAGACAATCACGCAAATTCAAAACGAGAAAGCACGGCTGTATCTTGAGGAATTGACGGGTACAGTTTCGGCGGCGGTCGCCCAGACGAGCCAAACCTATGTAGATGAACTAAAGAAAAATGGCACATTTGACAAAGAAGCTCAAAAGATCGCGCTGGAGAAAGCGAAGCAAACTGCTTTCAATACGCTGACACCAGCCGCAAAAAGTTTTATATCCGAAGCGTACAGCAATATGAAAAATGACCTGAACACTGCAATTGAAGCCCGAGTAGAGGAAGCGGTGAGAATCCAAAATGGCGTATAAACTTGAGAAAAAACTATGCCCGAAGGGATTGAAAAACAATCCGAATTCAGCATTAAAATCAATTGACTATATTACAATACATAACACCGGAAATTATTCACCCGGCGCGACTGCCCAAATGCACGCGAATTATCAATATAATGGTTCAGGCGGCGCACAAACAAGCTGGCATTATACCGTGGATGACAAAGAAGTATGGAAGAGCTTTGAAGATAATCAAATGTGCTGGCACGCTGGGAATACAGCGGGTAATCAGACAAGTATCGGTATTGAAATTTGCGATAATAACAAGTCTGTTTTCCGGCAGGCTTGCGATAACACTGCGCAGTTGACGGCGGACTTATTAAAGAAGCATAACCTGACAGTCAATAAGATAAGACAGCACTATGATTGGAGCGGAAAAAATTGTCCCGCTGAAATACGTTCCGGTACGTGGGGCATTACCTGGACAGAGTTTTTACAATTGGTTGAAAAGTATTATTGTAACGCCGCCGATATAGGCTATCCCATTTTAGGCGCGCCAACTTGCTCCGTGGAGCAAATGACGCAGTGGGCGAAGAACAAAAAAGCTGCTGACTGGTTTGTTAATCACGCGAAAGATTTTAATATTATTAGTATAAAAGCGGGTGTTAATCCCGTGGTCACATACTGTCAATCCGCAAAAGAAACAGGGTTTGGCAGATTTGGCGGCGTTATAAATGAAAGTTATTGCAATACATGCGGAATAAAAACGCTCGCCGGGGGCGGCGATTATGAACCATCGGCGCATATGCGATTTGCAACTTGGGAAAAGGGTATACAAGCGCAGGCAGATCATTTAGCGTTATACGCCGGTCATTCTGATTACCCGAAAAAGGACAGCCCCGACCCCAAACAGTTACAAAGTTTATCAGGGAAGGCAAAAACCGTTGAAGCTTTAAGCGGTTTGTGGGCGCCCAGCCCTGGCTATGGCGCTGATATTGTAAAAATGATTAGAGAGGTGGAAAAGACAGTGGCGGAACAGAAAAATGATACCGCCTTGCTGAACGCTCCCAGCGATTGGGCGAAAGAAGCATGGGCATGGGCGAAGAACAATGAGTATAATGACGGTCTGCGTCCCAAGGATTTAACTACAAGAGAAGAAGTAGCAGCACTGCTGTATCGGTACCATGTCAAATCAAAAATTCTTGTATAATTAACGCCCTGTTCTATAAAGAGCAAAATCAATCAAAATCTAACATAACAATTGATTTGCGTTATAGAGCACATACTAGATAGTGCCCAAATAGTACCCATTGTGCAAATCAAGGCTTCCGGAGTAACTTCCGAAAGCCTTATTTTTCTACCGTGTGCGAAAGGATTTGAACCCTCGGCCTTCTGATCCGTAGTCAGACGCTCTATCCAGCTGAGCTACGCACACCCGAAACCAACATACTATACCACAGGATTAACGGGATTGCAAGCGCTTTGCCAATATTTTTCGCTTGCTGAAAATCACCGAAATCCGCCGGACTTAGCGGATTTTGTAATTGGTAAATAATTGCATAGAGGGATTTGTTATGATATTCTTAGTACATTATAGTTGTTTGTACCGGAGAGGATTGGATTGCAAGCTAACAGATGGATAATCAGTAGCCGAAATATAGCGAAACGTCACTTAAGGCTACGAAAAAGACTAAAGAAAATGAATTCACACGCAAGTATGAACACCTTGGAGAAATCCGCTCAAAGAGACGCGGTTAGGTTTGTTTTGGACGCTTACGATCATTATAACAAATTGACGTTAACCCATAAGTTGAAAGCCTATATAGCCGCGCAAAGGATATTGGAGCAGACACAAGCGCAGCTGGGCGCCCTTGACTCGGAGAAAACGCAATTGGACGAAGCGGAACATACACATCGAATGATGCTGGAAAACTACAGCACTGAGTATTCTGAGTGCGATACAGCGTTAAATGATTTATGGACCCGGCGCGACGCGGATTCGGAATCCGGCGCTCTTCTTAACAGGTTATTGCTGGATGTGAATGCCTGCGAGGCCGAACGTGAGCAAAAGGCAACCGCTTTAGATTCAAAGCAGAAACAGCAGAGTGTATTGGAAACGCGAATAAATACACGCGATTTGAATATAAACATGTTTCGTGTAAAGATTGAAGAACGTATGAAAAGACTTGCCGAACTGTCTATAGACGCTGGATTTTCGGAACACCGTCTTCTTAAATCCGAGGAATCCGCAAATGAGCGTGTAGATTCTTTTGATTCGTTACAAATGATAGAAGTGCTGAAGCGGCATTCCGAGGCACTGCAAAATGGTCTGATGACTTTAGACAATCTTGCGCATCTGGAACCGGAGTACGAGAAGTGTAAGGAAGAATTATCCGCTATTGATAATCTGCTTTATAAACTTAATGTGCAGGTGGCTGAAACCGAAATTCTGGTTAAAGATCGAAAAGCTGAATTAATTCACGCGTTAGAAAAGTGGTCTGAAGAAAATAAATATCTGTTTATTCATCCGGGGATAATGGAGAAAATTCAGTTAGCGGTTATGAATGAAAACTGTAACGACGAGCCATTGAATTTATTCGCGTTTGAAGATGATGTTCTGTCGGCCTTAACAGGCGCCATTCATCAGAAAATCGGTGTCGCCAAAAATAAGCTGAATATTCTAAACGAAGAAAAGGCGGCGAGGCAGACTCAAATTCGTTTATTGCGCCAAAATAGGGAGATTGAGCCGGTACTGTCGCTTGAGTCTAAACAAAACAGGCGTTTCTTAACAGAGCTGAATATTCCGTTTACTCCATTTTACAAGTATCTTCGATTTAAGTCGGACATAGATG
>JAISRJ010000240.1 GCA_031273705.1 Clostridiales bacterium | reverse complement strand
ATACTTGACTCTGACAGACAATAAATGTCCGATAACTCATACAGCGACTCGCCACTGTAAAATCTTGAGCGTATTTCTTTATTCCGCTCAAATACTTCCTTACGCAATCCAGTCAACTGACCCCAAGGGGCTTTCTTGCCCTCTTTTTGCGGTATATACAAAAGCTCGCCGCGAATGTACTGCTGCAGCTGATCAAGCAGCTCGGCAGGCAGAACATCCTTTGCGTTCTTATATTTCAATTCCGAAAACCCCCACTTTGATTTATAAAAGTGCTTACCAAAAAGCGTTTCTGTAGAGACTTTCATCATACACCTCCTTATTTAGATTTTTACGTACGCAAAGCAGAGCTATAGCGGTTTCAAAAAAACAAAAAAACAAAACAGGAAAGCGAAGACTCGCTTCCCTGTCCGCATCCTTTTTAGGCTAGGACAAAGCCCACCTCTTGTCGATCAATCAATACCATCTCCTTTTTGGTGAGACTCACCGGTTTTACCCGGCTGTAATTATATTTTAAGCCTTTGACGGCCTTCTTTCAAGATAAAAAACAGTTTAAGTTATATTGACATATACAAGATTTTCCTTATTGACAACTTGCGTTTGCGATATATAATAAATGTAGTTTTCGACTGACTTAATAAAAAGGTAAAAGAGGAGTTTTTTTATGCAGCTTTGGGATATTTTATTTCTTGTATTTATAATTGTTGGGGTTCTTGGCGTGGGGTTGTATTTTCTTAATCGCTGGGCCTCAAAACGTATGGTAGAACAGCAGGACACCTTAGAGCGCGTAAAGCAGACGGTCAATATTTTTATTATTGACAAGAAGAAGCAAAAGCCACTTAACTCCTCCTTACCAAAAGAAGTTAAATCTAAGCTGCCTCCTATATACCGTTTTATGAAAGCGCCTCTGGTAAAAGCAAAGGTTGGTCCGCAAATAGTTACGCTTATGTCCGACCCAAAAGTCTTTGACGCGTTGCCGATAAAAAAACAAGTTAAGGTCGAACTTGCCGGGGTTTACATCTCCGGTATGCCCGGCATGAAAACAAAAGCCGAGATTCAAGCCCTGGCCAAAGCAAAAAAAACAAAGGCAGGGGTCACGGAAGAAAAATGGTATGAAAAAATCAATCCTAAAAAATTGATGAAGTCGAAATAACATAATATTCGCGTTGCGATTCTTTTATACCCCAAATATAATAAGCCCCCGTCGGTACGTTTCGTATAAAGCCGCCGGGGGCTTCGCGCATTATTCTAATTCCACAATAGTTACCCCGTCCTCACCCTCGCCATACCTGCCCAATCGATACGACTTTACGTGCGGGCGCTTTTTAAGCAGATTTTGAACGGAGGCTCGCAGCGCGCCGGTTCCCTTGCCATGGATCAGCGTAACCGCCGGTAATCCCGACAAATAAGCGCTGTCAAGATATTTATCCGCTAAATCCAACCCTTCCTCTACGGTCTTGCCCCTAATATCCAGAGAAGTTGTTATGTTCTGACCAGCGGATTTTTTTGCGTTTTTAGCCTGAACAGATGGTTTGAGCGGCGCTGTCTTTGTTTCATCCAAAGAAAGATTAGAAATATGCGCCTTCACTTTCATAATCCCCGCCTGAATCATGACTTCTCCATTTTGGTCGGGCGGGCTTATTATAGAACCGCTTTGGTTCAATGTATGAATGAATACCCTATCGCCGTTTTTCAAATATTTGGGCAGCGGACGCAAATTCTTCGTATCTATCATATGCTGATTTATTTCATCGTCCATCGCCGCTGATTTATCACGCAATTCCTTTCGCGCGGCTTCGGCTGCCTTGTGTTCATTTTCTCGCAGAGACTTTTGATACTCTTTCAATAACCTATCCGAATCGTCCTTTGCCTGACGAATTACTTTCCTTGCTTCTTCCTTAGCGCTGATTAAAATCTTTTCACGGCTCTCCGCCAGTTTTTGCATTTGCGATTCAAAATCTTTTTTCAGCTTCTCAGCTTCCCGCCGGTATTCCTCGGCTCTCTCCTGTTCGGAAATGACAGTCCTTTTGCTTATTTCCAAATCTGTAATAACATCTTCAAACCGTTCGTCCTCGCGCGAAATAATCCCCCGCGCCGCGTCTATTATATGTTCCGGCAAGCCCAATCTGCGAGAAATCGCGAAAGCGTTGGATTTTCCGGGTATACCAATCAGCAATTTGTAAGTCGGACGCAATGTCTCCACATCAAACTCGCATGACGCGTTTTCAACACCTGGCGTTGACAGAGCGTAAACCTTTAATTCACTATAATGCGTGGTAACAGCCGCACGGATATTTTTCATATGCAGATAATCCAAGATAGCCGCCGCCAAAGCCGCGCCTTCCGTCGGATCTGTACCGGCTCCCAACTCATCCAGCAATACCAGCGAGTCGTATTGGGCATTTTCTAAAATTCGCACAATATTCTTCATATGAGATGAAAAGGTGCTTAAGCTCTGCTCTATAGACTGCTCGTCGCCAATATCAGCGAATATTTCAAATACCGCCAGTTCCGACTGATCAAAAGCGGGGATATGTAATCCCGCCTGACCCATCAAACAAAACAACCCGACTGTTTTGAGGGCTACGGTCTTGCCGCCGGTATTAGGTCCCGTAATTATCAAAATATTAAAGTCCTTGCCTAAATAAACATCCATTGGCACAACATTTTCGGGGTTAAGTAACGGATGCCTGCCCTTTTTAATATTAATGTATCCGCCGGAATTATATAAAGGCTCTGAAGCTTTCATTTGTAAAGAAAGCTCGGCCTTAGCGAACGCAAAATCCAAATCCGTAAGCAGAATAATGTTGTCCAATAACGATTCACTTTCTTCCGCCACGTCTGCCGACAACCCGCGTAGGATCGCGTCAATTTCATCTTTTTCATCAGCTCGTAATTCTTTTATTTTATTATTCAGTTGGACGACGCTCATTGGCTCGATAAACACCGTTTGACCCGTAGAAGATTGGTCGTGTACCATACCCGGAAAACTCGTTCTATATTCCAACTTCACAGGCACACAATATCTATCGCCTCGAATTGTGATCACACTGTCTTGAAGCATATTTTTGTATGCCTGCGAATGAATGATACTGTTTAACTGCTCACGGATTCGATTATTGGCTGCATTTATGCCCCGCCGAATATCCGATAATTTTCGACTGGCGTCGTCCGAAACTTCTTGGTCATTGATAATACAACGGTTAATTTCTTTCTCCAACGCCATAGGAGCGTTAACGGAAAACAGCGGTTCCAACAGAGGATAAGAGATATCGGCGCCGGTTTTTATCCCCGAGTCATTCTTATAATACTGAATTATCTTTCGGCACACATATATAAAATCCGCGACATGCAGCAGATCTTCTATAGAGAGAACCCCACCGGCGCGGGCACGTTTCAAACTTTCACGAATGTCTCTTATTCCTCCAAGGGGCAGCGAGCCTTTACGTAAAATCAAAGATACAGCTTCGCTGGTCTCAGCCTGTGCCCGCTGTACTTCTTGAATTTCAAACATTGGCGCCAGCCCAGCGGCACGTTCTTTACCCATACTAGAAACGGCCTTACCCGTTAATTGCTTTAGTATTTT
>JAISRJ010000229.1 GCA_031273705.1 Clostridiales bacterium | reverse complement strand
AGGGATGCCACACGCGAAGCATTCAAGATGCAACTCATCGACCAGGCAGGCGTATGGATGGATATGATACAATCCCGGAATACAACTTCGCATATATACGACGACGACACCGCCAATGGTATATATAATAAAATAATCAGTGAATATTACCCCGTATTTAAGCAGTTTAAAGTAATAATGGACAGCCTCTTGTCTGATGATATGCAGCATGATGAATGAACCAATGCGCTATGGCTTACGAATTCAGGATATTGAGAAAATCCGGAATGTGTTTGCTTCTACCGAAGAAGTGGATGAGGCAGTATTATATGGCTCCAGGGCAAAAGGGAACTATAAACCTGCCTCAGATATTGATCTCGTTTTAAAAGGAGAGAAATTAAATACCACGATAGCCAATAAAATACGCTGGCAATTAGACGATTTGTTGTTACCGTATTATTTTGATATTTCTATTTTCCACCAACTTACATGTTCCGATTTGATCGACCATATAAACAGAGTAGGACTGTTATTCTATTCCCGCTCATAAACTCAATGGTTAATGATAAATTGTATGTCAAGATTCTAAAAACAGCCAAATGATTTACATTTTGATTTTAAAAACTTGCTATAACTACCAGATTGTAAGTGTTGCTAAGTATTAAAACGGCCAAGTTTGCTATATTACATAAGGAATTACGAGCGTTTCGGTAATTTGTTTACGTTCTTTCACGGATTTCATGCTAAAGATTTTTGAAATCATTTAGATGTTCCCCAAAATTCATTTAAATGATCTCCCAACAGCATAAGCATGAATCCCAAACAACATGCACGTGAGTCTAAAATAAGATTGAAGGATAATTTAATTTTCATCAAAATAACATTAGTTAGGAGTTGAAGACTTACGTTTATGAGTAAAAAGCGGCCTTCGGATAGAATATCAATTTGAGCAAAATGCCATCATTGTATAATCAAAGCGGCATTAAAACATTCAATTTATAATTAATAATTGACAATTAACCATTATAGAAGCGCATTTTGCGTTTCTATACCCCCTGTTTTTCGGCGTTTTTTGAGGGTGCCGGAGCATTTGGCGGCAAAAAACGGGGTTTTCCGATGGCATTTTTTTGACAAAGTGTCAATCTTAGCAAAGTGATATTCGCGTTTCCGTGTAGGGGCGAACCTACATGACAAATCTGTCATAACGACCATATATTACAATTGTAATGCCCTCACAAAGGTGTAAATATACTACAAATAAATAGGGAGTTACAGATGTTATGCGATAAATGCAGGTACAAATGTAACTGATCGTAGTAATAAGTGGATATTTATCTATCCATATATTGGATACATTTGTATAGATTACAATCGCAAACTAATTCCTTCATATATAGCTTTATAGGCGTATTTTTATTAAATAATACACTTAAACCCAGTGAATTATGCTTTGATATTAAAGTGATACATTAAAAATAGGGTGGGGGAGGGGAGGGGATTTGTAAATATCCTTGTGATACTGCTCTATGCATGGTGTATAGCATAGTATATCCCAGCGGTTTATGCGATATGGTTAAAGTATCGCTTAAAATATGGCTTATAGACAGGATTTCTATCGCTCTAAAGGGCTGCTTTTTCTTATTTCAGGATGCTGTAAGAGAGTGAACAACTGTTATATGAGTGGCTTCGGGATTCTTAGGGCGTTTAAGGAAGTGGCTATACATGTGTATACGTTCTTCCATTTGTATATTCAAACTGTGTGTACATTTGTATTTACATCTGTATTTACTTATGTATACACCGTGCGCTTTATACTTGTATTGTGTATACGGATGTAAACCGTGTAGTGTTAAAGATGTAATTTATGTTTGTGTGATTCGTTTATTTATGTATATTTGCACTTGTAAAGACAATATGTCAGTTTATTTTATGTACTAATAAAGGCTATACCGTATGAAGGACCGGATTTTAGAGATTATGCACTACCAAGGGTTGAGTAGAGGTAAGTTTGCAGAAGCGATTGGTATACAGTCTTCTGCCTTGTCGCATATTGAGAACGGGAGGAACAAGCCCAGCCTCGATGTGGCTGTAAAAATCTTACAAAAGTACGAATACATCAATCCGTCTTGGCTCATTATGGGCAAGGGCGAAATGCTGCTCAATAGCGTGCCCCAAGCCCCTCCTCCATCCCTATCCCCACCTCCGCTGACTTCTTCACCCGATTTGTTCTCCCAAATTCCGAACCAAGCTCCGCAAACGGCTCCTTCGCGGACAAACCCTCCCCAGAGGCCTTTTAATTCGCCCAAAGGGACAACCGTTGTCGAAAATCGCCGGGAAATAGGGGTTGAGAAGCCTCAAATAGTAGCCAAACAGCCTGTGGAAGACGCTGTTTCCGTCAAAAAAAGCGAATCGAAAAAAGTGGATAAAATCATGATTTACTATTCGGACAATACCTACGAGACTTTTATCCCCGAAAAAATAAGGAAAGACTGAGGAAGCTTTGCTTACATTCGTGTATCTTTGCACAAAATGTGTGAAAAGTACATGAAAAAATATAGGCTCGACATGAAGGTGACGGAAAATGCCAACCTTCACGATAATTACTGCCTGCTGAAGCTAAGGGCGGATGGTGCGCTACCGGAGATGCGGCCGGGGCAGTTTGTGCAAGTGTGGGTGACGCATTCGCCTGCCGTTTTTCTTCGCCGCCCCATTTCCATCCATTATGTTGATAGAGAAAGGAATGAGCTGTGGCTGCTGATACAAAAAGTGGGTGAAGCCACGCGTGCAATGGCTGCATACAGCCCGGGCGATACGCTCAATCTGCTTTTACCCTTGGGAAACGGGTTCACAATCCTCTCAAAAACAAGCGATAAACGAAAACTGCTGCTCATTGGTGGAGGTGTGGGGATTGCTCCCCTGCTGTTTTTAGGCGAGCGCTTGCAAGCGGAAGGATTTGCGCCTAACTTCCTTCTGGGGGCACGCACGAAAGATGACCTGCTGCAATTAGAAGATTTCCAGAGGTTTGGAACGGTATATACCACAACGGAAGACGGCTCACAAGGCGAAAAAGGATACGTCACCCAGCACTCCATACTCGGAAAGACCCGTTTCGACTACCTCTATACTTGCGGCCCTAAACCCATGATGATGGCAGTGGCCCGCTATGCTGCTTCCGCCTTGATACCCTGCGAAGTATCCCTCGAAAACACCATGGCTTGCGGCATAGGCGCTTGCCTGTGTTGCGTAGAAAACACCACCCAGGGGCATGTATGCGTATGCACGGAAGGCCCTGTATTTAATATAGATAAACTAAAATGGCTGATTTAAGAGTAAACATAGGTAAATTGTCACTGAAAAATCCGGTGACAACCGCTTCCGGCACATTTGGATACGGAACAGAATATGCTGATTTCATGGATATTGAACGCTTAGGAGGTATTTTTGTGAAAGGGACCACTTTGGAAGCACGCGAAGGCAATCCATATCCGCGCATGGCGGAAACACCCGCCGGTATGCTCAATGCCGTAGGCTTGCAAAATAAAGGAGCTGAGTACTTTACAGATGCCATTTATCCGAAACTGAAAGAGTTGGATACAAATATAATTGTAAACGTAAGCGGCTCATCCATAGATTCATACGTGGCATGTGCGGAAAAAATAGCGGCACTCGGCAAGATACCGGCCATAGAGTTGAATATCTCTTGTCCAAATGTAAAGAAAGGCGGCATGGCCTTTGGGGTAAGTGCAGCAGGCGCTGCCGAAGTGGTCAGAGCCGTACGGAAAGTATATCCCCGGACGCTGATAGTCAAACTATCCCCTAATGTGACGGATATCACGGAAATAGCCAAAGCAGCCGAGGCGGAAGGCGCCGATTCGCTTTCCTTGATCAACACCCTGTTGGGCATGGCGATAGATGCCGGCAAGCGAAAACCCATATTATCAACAGTAACAGGCGGTTTATCAGGCCCATGCGTAAAGCCTATCTCCCTGCGCATGGTCTGGCAGACCTATCAAGCGGTGAAAATACCCATCATAGGCTTAGGAGGCATCTCAAATTGGAGAGATGCGGTAGAGTTTCTGCTGGCCGGAGCTGCCGCCATACAGATAGGCACATATAATTTTATTGATCCCTCGGCCTCTTTAGATGTTATCGACGGCATCAACGCCTATTGCGATGAATACGGCATAAAGTCGGTTTCCGAACTAAGCGGCGCCTTGGAAATATAACGATTTCATCGTATCTTTTCGGCTAAATCCTTTTTTGAATAGATTTAGTCCCTGACAGAGGCTATAAATTGTATATAATGTCGTATATTTGCGTCATAAATCAATATTTTTAGGATTATGACTGAAAAAGGAGACTTTATGTTTAGCTATTCCAATACGGACGACGTGCTTCTGCAAAATCTGGGCAGGCAACTCAAACAGATGAGATTAAACAGGAATCTGACGCAGGGAGAGTTGAGCGAGGCGTCCGGCCTTTCCCGCAGCACAATCAGTGAGATGGAAAATAGAGGTACCGGTTCGATGAGTTCCTTTATCAGGATACTGAGGGTGTTGGAGAAACTGGAGATACTCAATCATTTCATCTCGGAAGCGCCCATCAGCCCCATCCAACTTGCCAAACTCAAAGGCAAAACCCGCAAACGCGCCTCAGGAACAAAAACCAAGCCCCAGAAGGAGGAACCGGAATGGTAACCTATGCCCAAGTCAAATTGTGGGGAAAGACAGTGGGTGTTGTTTCCTGGGATTCAGACAGGCAAACGACTGATTTTGAATACACTCCGAGGTTTCTGCAAAGCGGGCTTGACGTATCGCCCCTACGGATGCCCCTACGGCAAAGCAGGATATATTCCTTCCCTGAATTGAGTTTTCAAACGTTTAAAGGCTTGCCCGGCATGCTTGCCGATTCTTTGCCGGATCGTTTTGGCAATGCCCTTATCAACAGATGGTTGGCGGAACAGGGGCGCGACCCTGATTCCTATAATCCAATAGAGAGGTTGCTGTATCAGGGCAAGCGCAGCATGGGAGCTTTGGAGTTTGAACCGGCAGAGAAGCTTCTGTCGAACGTCTCGACCCGGATCGAACTGGAAGGGTTGGTGGAAGCAGCCCGCATCGCTTTGCATAACAAAGCAAAGCTACATACTCGTTTACAGGAAAAAGATACCGACCTGTTGCACATCATGAAAGTGGGGACTTCGGCCGGAGGAGCTAGGGCAAAAGCCGTAATTGCCTATAACGAGCATACGCAAGAAGTGAAATCAGGACAATTGAACGCACCCGAAGGTTTTACCCATTGGCTGATCAAACTGGATGGAGTAACAGACAGCGAATCAGGAGATCCGACACATTTCGGGCGGGTAGAGTATGCCTATTACAAGATGGCAACCGCTTGTGCTATCGAGATGAGCGATTGCCGGTTGTTGGAAGAAAACGGCAGGGCGCATTTTATGACCAAACGTTTCGACCGGATGGGGGCGAACGAAAAATTACACATGCAAACGCTTTGCGGACTGGCTCATTTCGACTACAATAGACCGGGGGCATATTCTTATGAGCAGTTGTTTCAGACAATGCGCACCCTGCGACTGCCCCATGCTGCGGCCGAACAGGTCTATCGAAGAATGGTTTTCAACGTAGTAGCCCGCAACCAGGATGACCACACAAAAAATTTCTCGTTTCTGATGGATAAGGACGGCAAATGGAGGCTGTCACCGGCATACGACCTTGTCTACTCCTATAATCCACAGGGAGATTACACCTCGCTCCACCAGATGTCGATAAACGGAAAGCGGG
>JAISRJ010000156.1 GCA_031273705.1 Clostridiales bacterium | reverse complement strand
CCAGCAGTATAACCTTATTTCCACGAGAGGCGGCCATACCGGCGGCAATCATTCCGGCGGGACCGCCGCCTATTACAATAACTTTTTTCATACTTCCTCCCAAAAGCAAGGAAATCCACGCATTCGTTGCGTCGCAAACGCCGCGGCGCTTATATCTGACGCTCTCTTATCGCTTGGCTACCAGCCAGATAAATTATATCTCCAATACAGGCATTTTGACAAATATTTTTTTCTTGAATTCTTATCTTATTTTATCGTCTTTTTTTGAAGGAGATCTTGTTCACACGTATTTATGGTGGTAAACTAATTTTGGAGTTCACTTTGAGATTATGTTCAATCAATTCTTTATTATTTCAAACGGCAGTTATTTCAAATGGAACTTATTTCAAACGGCAATTATTTCAAACAGAGGGAGATATTAAAATGGCGAAAATTCTTAATGGAGCTTCTTTACCCAACATACCCTGGCAGGATAAGCCGGCCGGCTGCGCGGCGCCGATTTGGAGATATGACAAGAACCCCATTATCCCGCGTGATTTAATCCCGTCGTCTAACAGCATTTTTAATAGCGCGGCTGTGCCTTTTAAGGAAGGATACGCGGGGGTTTTCCGTTGTGACGACAAGGCGAGGAGCATGAATATTCATTGCGGGTTTAGCAAGGATGGATATAATTGGGATTTAGACGACGATGTGGTTATTTTTGAATCGGCCGATTCATCGGACGGCAAAGAAGTCTTAAATTCGCAATACAAATACGATCCGCGCGTGGTCTTTATCGAGGACAGATATTATATTACATGGTGCAACGGCTATCACGGTCCGACAATCGGCGTAGGTTACACATATGACTTTAAGACATTTTATGCTATGGAGAACGCCTTTTTACCATTCAATCGGAATGGAGTGCTCTTTCCCAGAAAGATTAACGGAAAATATGTAATGTTAAGCCGCCCCAGCGACAACGGACACACACCGTTTGGGGATATTTTTATCAGCCAAAGCCCGGACATGATCCATTGGGGCGAGCACCGACACGTAATGAGTCCTCTTGGCGGCTGGCAGTCCACAAAAATTGGGGCCGGACCCATCCCCATCGAGACGGACGAAGGCTGGCTGTTATTTTATCATGGAGTATTGACTTCGTGTAACGGTTATGTTTACAGTTTCGGAGCGGCGATTCTGGATTTAGAAAAGCCTTGGATTGTGAAGTATAGAACCCATCCTTATTTGATGTGCCCTCAGCGGGATTATGAATGTGTGGGCGACGTTCCAAACGTGGTCTTTCCATGCGCGGCTCTGACCGACGCGGATACCAACCGTATTACAATATATTACGGTGCCGCCGATACCGTTACCGGACTGGCGTTTTGCAAGCTTGATGATATTTTGGATTATGTTCGACTTAATTCTGCCGTTTAACCCTGTTGTTTAAATGAGAAAGGCGGCAGTATGCCGCCCTTCTCTAGGCTAAGAATTTTCTAAGATTCTAAGATAAGATCTTTTATAACCTCGACAGCTTTTTGCAGTTGAATATCCTCGTCATAGGTCAGCATGGAAAGCTGCGCCGTCAATTCATCGGACATTTCAATCACATGTTCGGGCACTATCCCGTCGCCGTGAATACAAACACCACTGGGAGTATAATACTTAGAGACGGTTATCTTTATAGCACTGCCGTCCGACAGCGGATACAAATTCTGCACTATCCCCTTGCCGAAAGTTTTCTGCCCGACCAGCACGGCCACACCCAGATCTTTCAGCGCCCCGCTCATAACTTCAGAGGCGCTGGCGCTATTTCCGTTTACAAGTATTACAAGCGGAATTTCTATCTGTTTTTTGTCGGAGTATATGTACTCCCGCTTACCATTTTTATCTTCCGTATAAACTATAATCCCTTCAGGAGCGAGCAAATCCGTCATTTTTGAAACGACGTCCAGCAAACCGCCAGGGTTGTTCCTCAAGTCTAAAACCAAACCTTCAACCTTATTTTCCAGATGCTCGTCATACGCCTTGGTAAACTGATCCAATGTCACCCGATCAAAGGCTTTTACCAGTATATATCCAATGTTATTATCCAGAGTCTTGGAATCCACAGTCGGAATATTTATTTTTTTGCGCACAACATCCACCTCAAACGTGCGATCATCATCCGGGCGGTACAGGGTAAGGCGTACAGTGGTACCCGCTTGACCTTTCGTCAAGTTTGTAACTTCGTCAACGCCGGATTGCGACACATCCACTCCATCCACCTTCATAAATTTGTCGCCGGCCTTCATGCCCGCCAGTGCGCCGGGTTCGCCCTCGTAAACCATCATCACTGTAACGAGTTTGTCTTCTGTTTCGCCGGATACCACCACCCCAATACCGCCATACGAACCTTCTGTCGATTGCATGAACGAGTTTAAGGCTTTTTTATCATAATAAGTTGTGTACGGATCACCGACCCCGTTAAGTAAACCGCGATACATATTTTCTTGTAATTCGCTAACCTTGAACGGATTTATCGAATGCGAGTCCAACAGCTCTACTATCTCTTCTATTTTTTCTTCCGGACCCATAGGACGGTTGGTTAGTCGATTAATCAATTTTTCGGACGCGTTTAGTAACAGGATAAGCGCCAGCATAATACCGGCGCCGGCTAACGCGCCTACCCAAAACGAACTTTTATTTGATGAGATTTCTTCTGTCTGTTCGTCCGCGCCTAATATATTATCCGAAACTTCTTTTGTTTCTTCCGGCGGTTCTACTTTTGGCGAAAAGAAATGATAAATATTATTTTTCATATATCCTCCAAAGACGGTAATACCAAGAGTAGTATATTCTCACCGGTAATTCTTTACAACTGTTTTATTTCTGAAAGATTGATATGGATTCACTGGGAATAATGCCCAACCTCCAAACGGACACGCCTTTAATACCCAATAACCTCGCCAGTGTTATCTTGGCTTGAACACTTTTATTATTCTCATACCATACTATGTTATCTGAGTTATCCTCTTCATTAAAGAACGTTATATATGGAGCCTCATATTTTTCGGAATACTCCTGCTTGGCTCCTTTGGTTATGCGCTCTTTTATCGCGTCATAAGACGGTTGAAACGGGGTTTTGTTTGTAATACTGCCGTTAGTGGTTTTCCACTGCGCCGAGCTGAAAGAAATTTGCAGCAGTATCTTGGAATGATCTTCCACACCAAAATTAGGATCGGTTATAGCTTTAAGAGCGTAGTATACTTCATTTATAGGCGATAGAGGGGTAATATTAAAACCGGACTCCATCTCCGAATCCGTAAGACGTTTAGAGTTGTAATCATGCGCCATCAAAATAATCTGGTTGGCGACTTTGCCGATCGCTTTAAAATCGTATCCGTCATAATATTCCTGTCTGTACCGCGCGGGTTGAACAGCAACGGCAATAAATTTGCTTTTTTGCGCGAGAGTAGACTTTAACTCTGACAAAAACGACAGAAAAGAAACACGGGACTGCTCGCCCTTCAAATTTTCAAAATCAATCGCCACACCGTCAAAATCCGCGGCCGCGGCCGCAATCTGATTAACCAACTGTCTGCGCAGGGATTCGGAAGAAAGCAGATACTCTACCAAAACCACATCTCCCTTATTGCCGTTGGAGACATATTTATTTTCGACAGTTACCATAAGTAACGCGCGCTTCCCCTGCGCCCGAACAGAATCCAATAAAGCCGTCGCTCCGCTGGGCCGGGCATATTCATTTTTATTGCCGGATGTTTGATTAAGGCTTACGCCCTGACTCCATTCCACACGGCTCCACCCGAAACAAACACTATCCCCCATCGAAATCAATTTTTGCTGATCCGCGGATTTTATCGCGTAGAATAAATTGAGCGGTTCAATCTCTGTATTCTCTATAGAACTTAGTTTATTATATAACCTGACCATCATCGAGGCACCTTGCTCACGCGTCGCGGTCGCCGACGGTTCAAAGGTATCGGCGGTCATACCGGAAATTACTCCAAAATCCTTAGCTATAGTAATATATCCGATATTTGATGAAACATCGGCGAATGGAGTGGGTAAAGTGTTCAATTCCCGCGCGAGAGAGTCGTACCCCATAGAACGTACCAGCATTATCGCCATTTCCTCGCGAGTTATGGGGCTGTTCGGTCGAAAATTATCAGCTTCACTCGCGGTTACGGCTCCGGCGGAGGTTGCGGACTCTACAAAGATTGAGTACCACGATTCATTATCTTTGGTAGCGCGCGTGCTCCAGCCAAATAGTTTTGTAAGAAAAGTCACAAACTCAGCTCTGGTTATAGTTCTGCCCATTCCAAATTCATTGTTGCCCAGACCTTGAGTAACATCCAATTTTTTTAAAGTCATTATGTCGCTGTGCGCCCAATGCCCCGCGGGAACATCGCTGAATGAGGTATCCGCCCATACTGTAGCGCTTATTAGGGCAATGGAGCTGACGATGGCGCAGGCATATAATAAAACCCCTTGGTAAAATTTTTTCATAGTACATCCCCCTCAAATGCGGGTCTCAGATGAAAACCGCAAGTCCAAAAAATTCTCGATCGTATTCAAACCGTATTCAGTCAGTAACTGACTGAAGTCTCTCGAAATATCTTTTCAATAGTATACCCAGCTTTTAATAACGGCTCGATGAAATCTTTGTCTATGTTCGGGATGAAGCTTTTTAAGATCCTACTTGAATCCGAAGAATCAGATACAATTTCAAACTCGCCCAGTCCGGCGGGGATAAAAACAGAACCGCCCGTGATTAATGGCGTTTCACGGTTTTGATGCTTTATAACGCAACTGCCTTTCAAACAGGTGTAAATAAAGAATTTATTGGGGTCTGAAATTTCACGCAAGTATTTGATGTGTTTGAATTGATAAAGTATTACGCAAAAATATGGATTCGCAATATAATAAACGGTATCACCATCGTGAGTTTCTAAGCCGGAGATTTTTATTTTTTTCAAGCGGTTGTCAAAATCTATTACATCCAGCGCTTTTTTGATATGCAATTGACGGGGTTTTCCATCCGGTCCCACTCGGTTGTAATCGTATACTCGATAGGTAATGTCCGAATTTTGTTGAATTTCCGCTGCCATAACGCCCGCGGTGATGGCGTGCAGCAGTCCGGCTGGGATATGAATAACGTCGCCGGGTTTGACGGGCAGATATGAGAAGTATTGCTCCGCGTCGCCACTTTCCAAAGCTTCCCTTAACATCTCACGTTTTGCGCCGTCTTTTAAGCCAATAATCAATCCGGCGTTTTCCGGCGCTTGAAGGATATACCACATTTCATTCTTACCGGAAATTTCATTGCTTAAGAATTTTGCCTGTTCATCGTTTGGATGAACCTGAACGGATAGATTATTATTGGCATCGATAATTTTTACAAGCAGAGGGAAAGGCGCGTCCTCCTTAAAATCGCGGCCCAGCCATTCCGCGCGACCGCCTTCCGATTTAATAAGCCTCTCAAATGTTTGACCCGCGTAAATACCGTTAGAAACAATACTCATCTCGTTAGGTCGCATGGATACGTCCCAACTTTCGCCGACCTTCTTAAACGGTAAAACGCGGTTAAACATGCGCGTAAGATTTTGCCCGCCCCAAATCATTTCTTTATATATGGGATTAAACAATATCGGATACATATATCCCTCCAGTTTTTTCCGAAACTCTCAGACAGTTTCCAGACACATCCTAGCCTAATTATAGCATTTATCCGGTTTAATGACAACAAAAAAACCCACTGACTGCGTGGGTGGGAGGAAGCGTGGCAGGATTCATCGCGCCGCTTAAAGAGGCGGGCGACTTCTTGGCAATCTTGATTAAAAATCACAGGCAAGAATGCCCTCAAATAAACCAAAGGCACAATTGGCTCGATAGGTTTCGTCACTTAAAGCCACGTCGTCATTCAGGTTTGACAATACGCCCAAATTAATTATGTAGACAGGAATAGGGAATTTGTCTCGCCAAACGCCGTTGATATTAACCAGCCCATTATTTCTTAAATGTGAATAAGCCAGTAAATGTTTGTAGATTGTTTCTCCAAACTCTATTTCATAATCCGAAAAATCATAATTGATATACGGAATATATAATGATACGCCATGTTTACTAAGTCCAAAGCATCCGGCGTGCAAGCTAAGATAAATATCGGCCTTACTTATGTCTATAGAGTTTCTGCCGTCAAATTCAATAGCTTCTTGTGTAAGAATAACCTTCGCGCCTTCTTTAATTAACATATCTTGAAGCCGCAGGGCGACATCCATAGTTATTTCATATTCGGGTATTTTACTGTCGGCGCCTACAGCCTGTGTTTGATCCCCATCAAAATGGGCCGCGTTAAGGCCTATTGTAATTCCATCCAAAACGCCCGGAGGATCGGTAAATTCATGTACGTCAGCTTCAAAGACTTCGCCTTCGTCACCGGTGAATTTTGGGGAAGGAGTTATAACTTCTTCCTCGGTTGTTTCGGAAACCGGCTCTTCTGTCCGCGTTTCCGTTTTAACAGGAGTTTGCGTAGGCTCTTCCGTTGGAGTAGGAGTTTCCGTCGGAACAGGGGTTTCCGTCGGCGTCGGCGACGCGGTGGCAACCAATGCCGAATTATTTACGGGTGCCTTTGTGGAGATCTCATAGTCGAATTTGGAGGATGTTTCGGTTGCCGTAGCTTCGGCGGCTTTGACTATTTTAATTGCAACGGGATCCACAGTTTCGGCGTGAGCGTTCCTTGTAACAGAAAAATAATATACCGCCACTGTAATTACAGACAGCAGCATACAGAGCGCAATGACAGCCTTAAAAAAACTTTGGTGCAATTTATTATCGCTTTCCAATCAATCACCAACCCAGCTAAGCTTTTGCTTGCTATATAATAGCACATTTGACGAAAAAAAGTCAAGGTTGAGTATGACAACACAACTTGCCGGTGCCAATAAAGCGCACAAACAAGACCTTGCCGATTCATCGAGCCGCCTACACCTACGAGCTAAGCTCTCCGGTGCTGAGGCGGGCGACTTCTCGGCAATCAGAAGTTAATTTATACATTTTGTAACGTCTTAAGTTGATGACATTGTGACTCCGAGGGGCTTTTTTACACATGGCTAAAACTCCTTTACCGCGGCTTTCTCAATTGCAAGCCCTTTTATATAGCGAGAGATATATTTCTCAAACCCGCGGACATCCTCAGGATTAGGCGAGACTACAGATATAGCTTTATCATGAAAAACACGCTCCGTGAGAAATTGCTCCAATGTCTGTATTTGCGAAGAGGTATTCATATTCCGCACATAATGGAGATACGCGGCAAGCAGAGAAACGCCCCAAGCACCGCCTTCCCCCGCCGAGTCCATAACAGAGACCTTTGTATCCAGTGCCGCCGACATTAACGTCTGTCCGACAGACGGAGTCTTGAAAAAACCCCCGTGCCCTTGAATCTGATCAATCTCAACATCTTCTTTTTTCAGGATATCCATACCCAATTTAAGAGCAGCGATGCAGGAAAAGACCAACGAGCGCATGAAATTGGCAAGTGTAAAATTACTTTCCGGCCGCCGTGTAACCAGCGGTCGGCCTTTGTCAAATCCGGTAATCGGCTCGCCGGAGAGATAATTGTATGACAGTAACCCGCCACAATCGGCGTCGCCTTTTAAAGCCGTGGAATATAGCGAACCAAACAGGGCTTCGTTACCAAACTTTGCGCCCAGTAAGGCTGCGGATTCTCCGAATAACTTGATCCAAGCGTCCAAATCGGAGGTACAATTATTGCAGTGCACCATCGCAACGGGTTTTCCGGTGGGGGTGGTTACCATATCAATTTCCGGGTAAACTTTGGTTAAACTTTTTTCCAATACTACCATTGCGAAAACGGAAGTACCGGCGGATACATTACCCGTCCTTACAGAGACGCTGTTTGTCGCGGTCATGCCCGTACCCGCGTCGCCTTCCGGAGGAGAAAAGGGAATGCCGGGCTGTAATATTCCGTTTGGATCCAATAATTTTGCGCCTTCGGCAGTGAGGTTACCGGCAGGTTGCCCCGCGACAAGAACTTTTGGAAGAATATCTGTCAATTTCCAGTCGTAATCCGAAGATAATTCCTCAAATCGGCGAACCATATCCATATTGTAAGTATTCGTAGAGCTGTCTATGGGGAACATGCCGGAAACGTCGCCAATGCCCAGAACCTTTTGACCGGTAAGCTTCCAGTGTACATATCCGGCAAGGGTAGTCAAATACGCAATATGAGGAACATGATCTTCATTGTCTAAAATGGCTTGATACAGATGGGCGATACTCCACCGCAGAGGAATATTGAACTTAAATTCATCCGTAAGCTGCTCGGCGGCTTGCCCGGTGGTTGTGTTGCGCCAAGTTCTAAAGGGAGTCAGCAATTTGCCTTCCACGTCCAAAGCCAGATAACCGTGCATCATAGCGGAGATACCGATTGCGTCTATCTTTTCTAACGATATACTTTTAGACAGAGCATTTTCTACTAAATCTTCAAAGCTGGCTTGCAATCCCCTCCAAACATAATCCAAATCATACGTCCAGTAGCCGTTACGCAACTTATTTTCCCAAGTAAAAGAACCCGCGGCCACAGGTTCGTAACGTGTGCCGATAAGTACGGATTTAATCCGGGTAGAGCCTAGTTCTATTCCAAGAAATAGTCCTTCTATTTTATTCACCCTATTTTATTCACCCTTTCGTATCTTTCGATATTACTACCTTCGCTTAGGTTAAATAATCAATTAAAATATATAAATAATCTTAAATATTTTAATAAATTATATTGTTTATAATAAAAATCGTTTACGCGACATTTACAATAAATGGACATAACCCTATGCCCG
>JAISRJ010000100.1 GCA_031273705.1 Clostridiales bacterium | reverse complement strand
TAACAGCATAATAACCGCCATAACCGGGATTCAGAACCTTCCGGCCTGGATTTCGGATCCGCGATACGCTATGTGGACATTGGTTATTCTGACGGTCTGGCAGTTTGGTTCATCCATGATTATTTTCTTAGCGGGTTTAAAGCAGATTCCGCCGGAATTTTATGAAGCCGCCAGTGTGGACGGCGCGACAAAGCTTCAGCAGTTTTTCGCAATCACGATTCCGTCACTGTCGCCGGTTATTCTATTTAACCTAGTGATGCAGATTATATCCGCTTTCCAATCCTTCACTCAAGCTTACATTATAAGCAACGGGAAAGGCGGTCCTGTGGATTCCACGCTATTCTATTCTCTGTACTTATATAACAAGGGCTTCGCGTATCGAGAGATGGGGTACGCCTCCGCTATGGCGTGGATACTGCTTATTATTATAGCTATTTTTACCGGAATTGTGTTTGGCTCGTCAAAATCTTGGGTTTCTTACGGAAGTGGGGAGTGATTCTTATGAACGCAACTGTAAAAAATAATATTAAGACCGCTCTTACCCATTTCTTTATAGTTGCAATTGGGCTTATAATGTTGTACCCCATTGTGTGGATGATTATCAAATCCTTCTCACCCAACAATCTGATTTTCAGTGATCCAAGTCTTATCCCCAAAGCCTTTACTCTAGAAAATTTTGGGATTGGTTGGGCGGGATACGCCAGAGTGGATTTTGGAACTTTTTTTATAAATTCGTTAATAATCTGCGTTACGGCTGTTATCGGTAACGCCATATCATGTACAATGGCTTCTTACTCTTTGGGTAGATTAAAATTCTTTGGCAGGGGTTTGTGGTTTGCCATAATGATGGTTAGCCTTATGCTGCCCGGTCATGTAACGACTGTTCCCCGATACATACTATTCAATTCTTTCGGATGGGTGGGTGGTAACCTGCCGATTATTATTCCAAAATTCTTGGCGGTGGATGCCTTCTTCGTATTTCTATTAGTGCAATTCGTTCGTGGGCTGCCCGCGGACTTAGATGAGGCGGCGACAATCGACGGATGCAGCAAAACAGGGATTTTCTTCCGAATTATAATGCCCTTATCGGGTCCGGCTGTGGTCACGACTTCGCTCTTTACATTTTTGTGGACTTGGGATGATTTTTTCAATCACCTACTTTATCTAACGTCCCCTCCGTCGTTTACAGTGGCTCGCGCTTTGCGGACGTTTGTCGGCGACGCGGGCGGCGTTTCAAACTGGGGCGCAGTGCTTGCAATGTCTACCTTAGCGATGATTCCAAGCTTTATATTATTCTTCTCCTTGCAAAAATATTTTGTGCAAGGTATTGCAACCACCGGTATTAAGGGTTAAGATGTCAAAGCCCTAATATACAAAATCAAAATCAATCAGGAGGAAAGACTGTATGAAAAAATTCTTATCATTTTTATTGGCGGGAGCCATGATCGCCGGGTTGGCGGCTTGCTCACCGTCGGCGACCACTTCTACCGAGGCTCCGTCCGCCGCGCCTACGCAGGCGCCTGCCGATGAAGTACCCGAGGAGACAGAAACCCCGGCGGAAGATCCGGCTGCCGAAGCGCCCGCGGAGCGCACTGACGGCTTGCCGGCTTATACCGGCGAACCTGTGGAACTGCGTTTCGGTTGGTGGGGTAATGACGCACGCGCGGAATTGACGCAGCAAGTGATCGACAAATTTGAAGCCGCATATCCGGAGATAACCATCCTTGGAGAACCAAACGGCGGTACATCCGACCACTTCGCTATCATTGACACTCAACTTCAAGGCAACAGCGCGCCGGATCTGATTCAATTCGGCGGTAACTACCCGGATTATCTTACATATTTAGCTCCCTTGTCTTCATATGTCGGAAATCAACTGCAAATTGACGGCGCGGATAAGTTCGATCAGGCGGTTTTGGAAACAGGCTCACAATCGGGTGAATTGTACGCCGTAAGCTTAGGAACCAACGCGCTGGTTCTCGCTTATAATAAGACCGTTCTGGAAACAGCCGGAGCGGAACTTCCTCCCGATACGATGACATGGGATGAAATGATAGAATATGGCCGTAAAATTAAGCCGTTACTGCCGGAAGGCGTATTCCCGTTCGTGGATAACAGTGTAAACCAAGCGAATTATTTAAGTTATTACTCTCGCCAGATAAACGAGCCGATGTGGACTGCCGAGGAAAAATCCTATTCTACCGAGGCAGGTTTAAAGAAATGGATTGATATTTGGGAAGACATGAGGGCGGAAGGTCTTATCCCTGATATAAGCACCACAGCCTCCTATGCCGAAACGGGCGCGGACAGTTCCGCCTTAGTAGAGGGCAAGGCCGTGATTGGACTGCTTTGGAGCAACAACGTGATGGCTTATCAAGAGGCAATGACCGACAAGTTGGATGTATGTCCGCTACCTGTCGGCGACAATAACGGATTGGCGATTCAAGTCAGCCAGTTTCTTGGAATAAACAAGGCAAGCGCTAATATTGAAGCCGCTGTTCTGTTTATAAATTATTTTGTAACCAGTCCGGATGCCGGGGAGATTTTAGGTACAAACCGAGGTGTTCCGAGTTCTCCAATTGTGCGTACCGCAATTGCGGGCAGCGCCAGCGAGATAGACGGGATTATCTACAACTACTATAATTTAGTAGCTGATCGCACAATCCCGCAGGATCCAAACCTGCCAAACGATCAGGAGTTTGTCGCGGAACTGCTGTCAATCGGTCAGAGTGTGGCATTTGGTCAAACATCTCGCGAGGATGCGGCAAAGAATTTATTAGACCTTATTAACCGTTTGTTAGTAAAGGCGTAAACTACTACTACCGGAGGACTCCTTGCGACGCGAGGGTCCTCTTTTAATATGTGGGGCGCGGCGGCGTCCGTCAGCGATTAATGGGGAGAGGTTGAAGAAAATGAATTATGAGAATGGAAATGTCGGCAATCTAACGGTTGCGTATATAGGCGGCGGTTCGCGCGGCTGGGCCTGGGGATTTATGAAGGATTTGGCGATGGATGGTCAAATGGAAGGTATTGTAAGGCTCTACGATATAGACAAACCGGCTGCGGAAAAGAATAAAATAATAGGTGAGAAAATTTCCGCGCATCCCGAAGTCGCCGCCAGTTGGAAATACGAAGTGGCCGATACCCTTGCCGATGCTTTGGATGGAGCCGAGATAGTGGTTATCTCTATTCTGCCCGGAACATTCGCGGAAATGCGCATTGATGTCCACGCTCCGGAAAGGTATAACATTTTTCAACCGGTTGGCGACACGGTTGGACCGGGCGGTTTTGTGCGAGCGTTGCGATCTATTCCAATGTTTACGGAAATAGGGGAGGCGATTAAGCAATATTCCCCAAAAGCGTGGGTAATAAATTACACTAACCCGATGGCGTTGTGTTTAGCGGCTTTGTATGAGGTATTTCCAAAAATACGCGCCTTTGGCTGCTGTCACGAGGTATTCGGCACGCAAAAACTTCTGGCGTCCATGTTAAAGGATTCCCTTGGTATAGAAGGTGTTTCCAGAAACGATATACATATAAATGTGCTGGGAATAAACCATTTCACCTGGTTTGACAGCGCGTCCTATCAGCATTTGGATTTGTTTCCATTATACAATAAATTCGCTCAAAAATACTATGACACTGGATTTTCCGAAGGGCGCGACGATAATTGGATGAACGACCATTTTGAGAGTGCGCACCGTGTTAAATTTGATCTGTTTCTTAGGTTTGGGCTGATAGCCGCCGCGGGGGACAGACATTTAGCGGAATACATGCCGGATTGGTATTTGAGAGATTCGGAAACTATTAGAAATTGGAAGTTCAGCCGAACGTCCATTGATTGGCGTGAGGAAGATCTGCGGGAACGACTGAATCGCAGCGCGCGATTGGTTTCCGGCGAGGAAGACATTGAAATGGCGCATTCCGGCGAGGAAGGGCATTTGCTGATAAAAGCCCTGTTGGGGCTGGGCAATATAATAAGCAATGTAAACCTGCCTAATCACGGGCAAATTGATAATCTGCCCAGAGGAGCCGTAGTTGAAACAAACGCGCTTTTCCGTCGCGGCGAGATTCTGCCGGTAAATTCCGGAGACTTGCCTGGTAATCTGCTTCCTATCATCAGTCGTTTCTCATACAATCAAATAAACACTCTGCGAGCGGCGATCAACTGCGACTACAAACTGGCTCTAACTACCTTTTTGAATGATCCGATGAACAGCGGTTTAAATCCGGCGGAAGGCGACGAACTGCTGAAATTGATGCTTAACGCGACAAAAGCGTATCTGCCGGCCGGCTGGGGACTTTAACTTCTGATTGCCGATTCATCGCGCCGCCTACACCGCCGAGCTAAGCTCTCCGGTGCTGAGGCGGGCGACTTCTCGGCAATCAGAAGTTAAATTGCCATAGCGGAAAGCTTTTTACGATTCCGCTTTATAACCCTTAAAAAACCAATTTCCCCATACGGAGTCATTTTCGTCGGCTTCCTCTTGCTCGGCCGCAACATAAGCGCCTTTTTGCTTCTCGTTTTGCTCCTTTTCTTTATGCAGCTTTTTCTGCCACCATTCAACTATTTTAAATCGAATGTTTACTGTAACATCCGATTTTCTATCCTCGTCGGAAAGCAACTTATATTCTTTTTCCGAAGTCGCCGCCTTCAATTCCTCTTTATCCTCGTCTGGAACTGTACCCTTGGTCACATCCACAAAACACAATGGAGGGAACATTACACACCACCAATTTTGTCCGTCCCCGTCTCCGATTACAATTCTTAAAGCTTCGTAATCACCCGCCGGAAAGGTCACATCTCCATAAGTTTTAGTGGGGAAGAAGCTGCCCGTAACGGCAACCGTCACAGAATAATCATATCCGTTTCGCTTTATAATCTTTTTTGCGC
>JAISRJ010000079.1 GCA_031273705.1 Clostridiales bacterium | reverse complement strand
GTTCAGGTATTTCTTGAATGTCTTTCCGCAACTCTTCAAATGATTCACGCTCCAGATATTTGAACAGATAATAGAGCAGCCCCTGTTTTACGGGCAATATCGACCTCAAAAAGTGATTCATCAAATTACAAATTACATATTTCATGTATTCGTCATACGTTTTGCACCACCCGTGTTCGTCGGTATTTATTTTCGCGTATTTGTCAAACTCCTCTTGAATCGTCCTGTCGGAGTGTATCCAGTATTTCTCCAGCAAACTTTTGGCAGTAACGCCCTCTTTTGCCGGAAGTATTTCTTCCAAGCCCGACAGTGCTTCGTCAGCGAAGGTTGTGCCGCCGTTACATATTCTGTCCCACATAAACATGGCTATCGCCGCATCTTCCAAGTCGAAAACCGATGTCGAACGTCCTCTTGAATAAAGACATTTCTTTTTCTGCTTACACAGCCTGCCGTTGATTTTCCACTGGAAGGCGATTTCTACATATTCCATTTCTTTTTTCATAATTTAAATAGTATTGTCAAATTTCTTACTTTCGATTTCCCGCAATTCAATTTTTGAACTGGAGTTCTTGTTAAACTCGGAAATATCCATCATGGTTTTTGCCCGTTCAAGCTCGTACTTAAATAAGTTGTTTGCCTGCTTTGCCAAACTTGCCTGCGCTTTCGCTTCTTCTATTGAAATCTCTTTATTGTCTAACTTTTCCATTTGTCCGAAAACAAATGCTAATAACGACTTACTGTTCAGTGGTTGCATATAATTTGTTTATTTTATAATTTGTAAATTCTTCTTCTAAATTTTGCTGTATAGCATCAAGGAATGTTCTTCCTATCATTGTGTTTTCCTTATTTTCAGAATAATGATAAAACAATATCGAATTGAACAATTCTTTGCTCATGTGATTGTAGATAAAATCATTTTTAATAGCTCTGATTTTTTTATCTACCGCATGGTCTTTCGTGACAGGCAGATGTCTGTTTACCATGCGATAGAAATAATTTGACTCTTCTCCGTTCAGTTTTCTTTTTTCTTCATCAAATCCGAGCTTCATTTCTTCTTTACAGATTTCGATGAGTTCTCTCATCCTGTCAATATCGTCATCGTATATATCCATTCTGAGGCATTTTTCAAGAACCGATTTTAAAATTGCATAATCTTTCATTTTTATTATTTAATTTTTAATTATTTTTCTTTTTCTAAAATTCGTCTGAAATGTTCATTCAGAGCAATCCGTTTCGCTCTCTGAATTATTCCCGTGTCGGTTATCCGTGCGATAACGGAATCAATCCGGACGGGCGCAAGGGCTTCCCGCGCCCTTTCCTTCGCTTCGGTTTCGAGTTCGGCTCTGGCGCGTTCGACAAAGACGAGCTTTTCTTCTTTCGTGAAACTTATTTTACCGCGACTGTCAAGGAAATTATAGACAAGATTTCCCAAATCAGGAACATACTTCCCTGCCGCCGCAAGCCCGTAAGCCTCGCGGTACGCATTGACTTTGATTTGCAAAATCTCATCGGCGGTCAATGCCGTGCGCTGCGGCAAGCCTTTGAAAAGTTTTTCCCTTTGCGCCCGCTGACGTTCTTCGGAATAATAATACGCTTTCAGCCACTTGTTTATGCTGACGACGTTAATTCCGAAATAATCGCCGTAGTCGCCTCTGACGCCGTTGTCGCAGGCAATTTTCACTTCGTCAAGAGTTAAGCCCTTGTACCTGTTTTTCAAATCTTTGCAGACTTCGCGGCATATCATCTTGACGTCTTTTTTTTCGGGCTTCTGTCCCGCAGTGGCAAACATTGCCGCGACAATAACCGCCAGAGATTCCATAATCGTCGCATCGTCGCATTCTCTGATTTTTGTTCCTATCAGGCTTTGCCTGATTAATGCTATTTCCGTACTCATTTCAAATTTTTTTAACTCATTTTTAATCATTTTTTTACGTTAGTAGTCGCCGTTCCGATAGTCCGTCAGGACATCTCCCAGAACGCCCGAAACATGGTCGAGAGTCGATTTTTTTGCAGGGACGGCGGGAGTAGCCGCCGCGCCGCCGGAATGATTTTTTAATGCGAACAGCCCCATGTAATTAGCTGCCATCGACTGTTTCACAATTTCCATTGCAATTTCGGGCGAGCCGCCGGAAAGTTTTTTCAGTTTTTCGTAGCACATCTCTATGGATTTCTGGGTTTTGTAAGTCTCCCTGCGTCCTTTTTTGTACTCAAGCCAGTCCGAAAACGGTTTCTCAAAATCATTTTCCAGAAACGAAAAATCAAAATTTTCTTTTTTAAATTTTTCTTTTTTCTTTTCTTTCTCTTTCTCTATCTCTATTTGTGGATTAATGTCAACATTTAACGAATTAATGTCAACATTTAACGCTAAAATGTATACATTAATCATTTTCGACACGTCCACAAGCAGAAATTCTCGAAAAACAGGCACGGATTTATAACGTCTCACTGCTTCAAAATACCGGTTCTGGATACCCCTTGAAGTCAAAATCCCGAACTGTGTAAATACGGTTTTGTCAAAAAAACCACGCCTTACCAACCCGTTTACAACTTCATTAATCAAACTTGTCGAAACGCCTTCAATACCCAAACTTTTTTTAAAGATTAGACATTCGTCGGCACCCCATTTGTAGAAGTATCCTTCCTTGTATATTTTGCAAAGCAGCCTGACCGCGATATATCCGCCGGACATGCCAAATTCACCTTCGATAAGCTGTATTTTATCGTTGCCGAAAAAATCCGTATCGAACGGAAAATAGTCTATGCCAACCTTACCCTTGCGCGCCATCTGATTGTATGTAATTATTTATCTCCATTCAATCCAAAAAAACTCAAAATGTGTGTAATAACTTCAATCGTCCACCCGTTACCCAACATCCTGTACTGCTGCATGTCGGAGCATTGCCACACGTACCATTCCGGGACGGTTTGCAGGCGGGCGCACTCGGCCGGGGTTAAGCGGCGTACATGGGTACTGTCTTCATATAGCCCCGTGCCTGCTCCCCACCCGCCGTCGGACGAACTTAGCGTTACACTTTTGCCGGACGTATCATAAACCCTCTGTCCCTGCGGAATTTTAATCGCATGTGTGCCGCTGCTCATTTCGGATAACAGCGCAGGGCATTTGCCACTAATGTCGTAAATCCGGTCTTGCTGATACGGTTGCTGTCCGGCGCTTGTTTTGTCAGGATTGAGTTGTATCACCAAATCCATATCCGAATGGTTGCGCTTCAGTTGTCCTGATGTGTCAATCAGCGGCATCGTTCCTGCATAATGCGCTCCAGTTGTATTGTTCTTTTTCGATACGCAGTATGCTTTTTGCGGATTGACAAGCGGGCGTTCCTTGAGTATCCGCTTTAATGTTTTTTCTTTCAGGTAGTATTTTTCATGTACATTTTCTTCCAATATGTTTAATAAATAAATTTTTCTGTCTTTCGGCTGCGGGATGTCCGTATGAATCTCACAGAACAGCCCGTCGCACCTTGTGCGGATGTTGCTCCAATAATACCTCTCCCGATTTTGAGCAGAGACCAGCGAGGAATTAATGAGAACAGGCATAATGCCTAACATCTCATTGATAACCGTTAAATTCTTTTTCGTCATTTTCACATTTTCGAGCAAAAATTTTACATCCGGATTAACCGATTTTACGTGATTCAAAATTTCTACAAATACGAAAAACAGGCGGCTTTGCGGGTCGTCGAATGCTAATCCCTTTCCGGCAAAACTGAATCCTGTGCAATTATGAACGATCGCATTGTTCGCCGTATAGCTGTTATCTTTTTCTACTGTGATATTGTACACTGTTGACATTTCGCTTTTTGTTATTCTCTTTATCGGGGAATATATGCAATCGTCTGTTGTATAGTATTTGTCTTGTGTTCTTTTTTCGGTTCTGTACGATACGGTATAGGTCGGATTCTGATTAACAGTTCTTCCCTCGATAACGCATTTGTCCTTGCGCTTATAGTACTCTAACGATGTTAATGTCCCATATAATTTTGCCACAAGTAGCGTTATGCTTTGACACAGGCTTTTACTGACTGATGATAGTCTAAAGTAATCTTGTTCATGTCGGTAATTTCCGTCGCCATCCATTAAGCCTTTTAGGAGAATGCTCAATTTAGATTTTGGCAAACTAAGCAATGTTGGAGATATGTATTTATTTATCGCCCCGCATCCACAGTTGTTTTCGACAATTTCAACAAGCCGCTTATTATAGAATATCATTCTGTGCGTGGATTTTGTATGTTTGTGCAGACAGTGCTTAATGTTTATATCGGGTATTTTATGGCTTCCGACAGAAAGTATGAGCGCCCACACCCTGTCTTTTGGCCTACCTTGAGAAGACTTATAATCTTTTCTCGTGTGTCCGTCTGCAATATATCTCCCGATTAGATAGCATTCGTCATCAGTAAGATTCAACGGATTGATTTCATTTTTTATTATTGGGATGCAAATAAAGTCATTTCCCGGAACGCATTCCGATAATGGTTTAAACTTTCTATCTGAAAACTTATATTCATATTTTCTGATAGAATTATTCCATACTCTTTTTCTTTGTGCAATATAATAAGGATGATTTTCGGTAACAATGGTTTCGCACACTCCTTGAGCTTTAAGCGTTAAGGTGTTTGCAATTGTGGATCCAAAATCCGTTACTTTTTCCCATCTGTTTTTATGTGTAAAAACAACGTCTCCAATATTCATGTCTGAAATATCTTTATATCCATCAACTGTCAGCACGTTTGTACCTTTTGTGAAACAAGGCGTTCCTGCAAGTATCAAATCAATTTCACCCCATGCAATGTCCCACTCCCGCCATCCTTCGATGTCTCCGAGCTGAACGGTGTCCGGGAAATTGAGTTGCGTTTGCGCTATAGCGAATTTGTCGATTTCGGAAGCGTAGTATTTTTCGTACTTTATTCCGAGTTCACGCAAAGCTATTTGTCCGCAGGAGAAGCCGTCGCAAAGGGACAGGATGGTTTTCATTTCATGTCAATATTTAAAATTAGTAAAATGAATCATTATTAACGGCTTTGTCAAATCATAGTCTCTGAACCATGCTTTGAAGTCGTCAACCGAAAGCCCGTCGTTTGAGGCTAATTCCTCTAAGGTTATGTCTCTGCAACTCTTTTTGTGTCCGTTTTCCATTTCCCAGACGCGGATATACTTCCAATTTGTACATCCGTCCCTGTCATGCAAATACCACTCAATTATCGAATAGCCGATGTCTTCGGCAGGAATATTGACAATGATTTCCTGCTTTGACCGGCGTGGTGTTCCGCTCCATTGTCGGACGCTTAGAACTCCGCCGTCGGCTTTGAGTTTGTCGATTTTCTTTGCCCAGTATTCGACGTTTTGCCGGCAGGTGTGGATTTTCTTATAAGCGTTGCCCTTAAATGCCGTTATCTTTTCCTCAAAATAGGTTGGCTGCCCCGCCTTTGGGTGCTGTCTGGGAAACGTTTTACTTAATGTTATTACTAATGTTTTCATTGTTAATTATTTTATCAGTTCAAATTCATATCTCCACACAAACGGGTTGCGTTCCCACGTACCGTTGCCGCAGGTGCAGTCTATTAGTTCGGCGTAGGCTTCGCGAGGATTTGAATATCCACCCCCATATTCGGTGAAATAGTCGAGTATATTACCGTATGCATCTGCGGGGTCAATCAGCTTGTGCGATACGCCTTCTTTTCTGCAATCTTCCTCGCTTATGTCCTGCAAACGTTCACATTTCACGCCGGTTATTTTGATGAAATGTAGAGCGCACCATTGCGGCATATATGTTTTATTACAGAAACCTGATTTTGATTTCAACTGCTCTTTTTGTCTCTTTTTTAGCCAATTAATTGAATTTTCTTCTGTATAAAAATCAAGAAGATTGAATAATCCTACCTCTTTTGAGTACTCAAATTCAACTTTAATAACATTTGCTATTTTTGAGACCAATTTATACGGCTCTTTTAAGTACACTGTTTCGCCGACGTGGAGGCGAGGATTGATTAAGCCTTTTTCGCCGACAGGATTTCCAATATACTTTCCGCCACTCCTGCCGTCAAGACAAATGGGCTGCGGGTTTATAATTCGCACTATTTGCGTCATTTTTTCTCTTATCACATTGTGATACTGAAATTCTTTAAAATTTATTCCTTTCATATCTTTATTGTTGCTTTTGTATTAATCAGTTCATCCCAATGCTTAAAATGGTCATACATATTATCGTGTTTTTCCAGTCGATAATTAATTTTTTTCACTTTCTTTTTGCCAAAAAAAGTTGTCTTTTCTATTGTAAGGACTACCGTAAAATTGTCATTCATAGCGTGGTATTTCGGTAATTCATACTTTAAAAGTGTTCCTTTCATATATTCATCTTATAAAATTTATGTATAATCTTATTTAGCATTTTTTTTTGTTTCTTTATAGTTCTCTACGAATTCCTCGTTTGATCCTTCGGCTAATGTCATAATCAATTCATTAGCCTCTCTAATAGCATCAATTTCTTTCTCGGTTATATAAATTCTTCTTCCTTTCATTTTAATAATCTGCTTAAATTCGATTTTTGCTTAACTACCGTAAATTCTTCCAATGCGGCGATAAGCTCCAGAATTTTTTCCCTTGGCGGTTCGGGCAGCCGGTTGTGTCCGGTATCCGCTCCGATATTCACCTGTTCGGGATGACATCGTTTTATCGCTGTAATAAAGTGTTCTAAATGAAAATCCATAATCGGCTCGATAGTTACATAGGTTGTTAAATGTTCGGAGATTTTCTGCATTTCAATACTCCTTTCGACTGGATGTGGCGTGTTGCCCATGAAATCGGGATAAAAGCTATCGCTTTCAATTGTTGTACAAGCTATTGATTTTTCATAAATTCCGTGTATTTCAAACCATTCACGCAATCTTTTTGGGTTCTTTGTTTGAAACAGGTATTTGTTATCAAAACCATGACAATAATTGAGCGTTTTATAAATCCACTCGTTCGGTATGTCCTTTGCAAACAAATCGCAACCGCTGCCTACAAAGATGAAATTGCCCTGTCCCAAATCGGTTTTCAGTTCTTTTTCATCGAAACCGGCTTCCTTTAACTTCCCCCACCGCTTCATGTAACAGTAGCTGCAATCGTGCGGGCAACTGCCTTTTACCGTGTTCCACGTAGCATCAATGAATTGATACATCTGCGAACCTTCTTTTACTCTGTTTAATCCCATGTCAATTAATTTGCTGTAATTTTTTGTTCATGTTTATTGTTAATAAAAAAGATCCCTGTTCAGAGGGTTCGGGAGCTTATTTTACATCGCCGGCACGCAACACCCACAGCTGCCAACGCGCTTTTGGGGGTTATTCTTCGATAATTGCGATATTCGGAGCGATTTCACGAATAAGCGTCAGTTGCTCGTCTATAACGCTGTCGCGGATTTCTTCAAGCGTCTGTAACGCGCCAGGAGAGATTAGCACAAGCGCAACGTCTCTGCCGTCCACTTTTGCGAACGTTTCAACTTCGAGCGTTTCAGGCTTCATTCCCTTAAAAATCGGGATTTGCAGGACAAAACCCGCAGGCAGATTGGAATTGACCGTTTGAGCGAAAATGTCAGACTTGCTTCCCGTTTCGCTTACGCTTTTTTCAATCCTGCTGTTTACCGTTCCGATGAAATTTGTCAAATCCGCAACGAGCTGCATATTGACTTTTCGGTCGGGGAAAAATGCGCGGTTCATCTTGAAAAATAATCCCAGTTCGCGCGGCGTCCACAACTTGCTGTCGTTTATTCCAAACTCTTTGAATTTCGGGTGAAATTCAAGTCTGCCTTCAATGAAACCGATTTTATACTCGTCGTCTTCGTTGATTATTAGCTTGAGGGTAACATCGTCGCGGTTTACAATCAAACGCGAGCGTTCCTGCGTAAACTGTCCGGTTGATACACGTTTCGACAGGTATTCGGCTACCGTGCCGATAACACCTTTGACGACCGTTTTAATTGGCGGCTTTGGCTCAAGTTCTTTTACCGCCGCACCCTCGCGGATTATTATTTCCGCTTTTTCTGTTTTTTCTGCAAAATTTATTTGCAATCTTTCTGCATTCATTTTTCAATCAATTTTAATTGTTTCTATTACTTCAATATTTAACCCTTGCTCGTCTTCGGGTTCTTCATTTTCAAGGAAACCAAAAGGATCTTCATCAAATTTTTCCAATGCTTCATCTTTTGTTTTGGCTTTAATAACCGCACAATAGGT
>JAISRJ010000052.1 GCA_031273705.1 Clostridiales bacterium | reverse complement strand
GACGGATGTGCTTTCTTTCCCCATGTTTGAGTCATGGGAAGAGTGGTCGGATTTATGCTTGGCAGGGGATATAGTTATTTCAATAGATCGAGCGAAGGCGCAAGCCGATGAATACGGTCATAGCTTGCGACGAGAATTAGGATTTTTATTTGTACATGGAGTTCTGCACTTGATGGGATATGATCATGAAACCACCGATGAAGAGAAAGAAATGCGCACGCTTCAAGAACAGATTCTAGCCGAGTGCGAGCTTCTGCGTTGAAAAAAATACTATGAAAAAGATTAGTTTAAGGCAGAGCTTTCACTACGCGTTTGAAGGCATAGTAAAGGCTGTAAAAGACGAGCGAAATTTCAAGATTCACTTGTGCGCGGCAATAATCGCGTTGGGATTGGCGACATTCTTAAAGGCGTCACAAGCAGAATTCATGCTGTTGCTAATATCCATTACAATGGTATTGACCGCAGAGTTAATAAATACCGCCATAGAAAGAGCCGTTGATCTGTATTGCGGGGATAAATTTAATAGATTGGCGAAGATAGCCAAGGATACCGCTGCCGGAGCGGTAATGTTAACGGCGATTAACGCTTTGGCTGTGGGGTATATAGTTTTTTTTGATAAGATAGCGGTATTAATAGATAAAGTATGATTTGTGGTCGGGGGGCGCTGGAGGAAATGAATGAAATATTTATTTTTTGCCGTAGCTCTCCTTCTTTGCGTGTCTTGCGCGGATTTAAAAAAACATGATTTGCCTACCCCCGCGACTGAGGAAACTGTGGAGCCTTCCAAGACATTCCAGGTATTGGAAGCGGAGCGGATTCCCAAAGTGATTGATCCATTGACGGGATACTTTGTGGATGAAGCAATCGCCGGCAGCCGACCGGTCGCGGTCGTAATAAATAATCATTCTAAGGCGCGTCCGCAGAGTGGAATAGGGCAGGCGGCTATTTATTATGAAGTGCTGGCGGAGGGAAATATAACTCGGATTGTAGCTGTCTTTCACAATTTTGACGCGCAAAAGATAGGGCCTGTAAGAAGCGCGCGGGATTATTTTGTGGATTTCGCTATGGACTATGACGCGATATTCGTTCATCACGGCGGCAGCCCGCAAGGTTACGCTGCGATAGAATCGCTGGGTATCGCGGATTTGGATGGAATGAAGCTGGCGCAAACATTTTGGCGCGATCAAGAGCGCGTAAATATCCCCGGCATGTACGAACATAGCTCTTACACAGGCGAAGAACTAATCCGTTCGGCACAGGAGCAGTTTGAATTTCGTCAGACGATTCGAGAAGGGTTACATGTCGGCTTTGGATTCTATACCTCGCCTACAGAATTGCCCAATTCCACACCGGCGGAGCGTATATCCGTCCCATTTGGATCGGACTATGGCTCTTCGTTTGAATACAATAACGGGTTGTATTATAAATTCATTGAGGGTGAACCTCAGATCGACGCCGAGACCGAAGAGCAATTGGCAGTAAATAACATAATAATTCAAAAGACAAATATGACAGTAATTCCCGGCGACGACGCGGGTCGGCGAGATGTGGATATAGTCGGCGGCGGAGACGGATTCCTTATTTCGCGCGGGGGTTATACCCATATAACATGGGAAAAAGCCTTGCATGAAAGCCCTACGCGTTGGTATACGCAAAGCGGTGAGACATTGACGCTTAACCCCGGAAAGACATGGATTTGTGTGGTATCACCGGACACCGATGTTACTGTGGAGGGTGCGGTTGAGGATATTGTTGAGGGTGCGGATTAATTGCGATTGTCGAAGCTTTGTGTTATACTTGCGTAAAGTAAAACGGATTGGGGGGCTTTCTCTTTAGATCGAGACGGCGAAAATTATGAAAAAGTTAAACAGCACAGAGATTGCTAAATTGGCGGGGGTTTCGCGCAGCACAGTAAGCCGCGTTGTAAACGGCTACGCTAATGTCCCGGCGGAAACTCGCGAGAAAGTTATGAAGGTCATAAACGAGAATGAATACTATCCGTTATTGTGCGGTCAATTATTAGCCGGAAAAAATACCGGTACTTTAGGTTTTTTCTGGATCTCGAACGCGCCTATAGCCAGCGACTTTTTAAGCAGTACATTTTTTATACATGTGATCGAAAGCGCGGCGGCTTATAATTACCTAATACTAACCAGTATTTTAAAAAATCTTACTGATGAGGAAAATATAAATTGGGTAAAGCGCATTTTTTTCCAGGAAAGAATCGACGCGGGTATATTTGTCGGCACTAATAACAACGAGCCGTTAATTGATGAATTGATTGCTAGAGGGAAGATTGTCAGTCTTTTTGATTATTACCATCCGGAGATTACGGCGCCAAACCTTATAACCGCTAATTTTGAAACGGATACCGGCGGCAAGGTTATCGATTACCTTTGCGGTTTGGGACATAAAAAGATAGCGGTTATCGACGGTAATATGAATCATTACAGCTCGTTAAAAAGGCACGAGAGTTATATTGCCGCAATGCAGAGGCATAAATTAGAGATTAGGGGCGAATGGATGCGATACGCGGATATTGTTGAATCAAGTGGTTATTCCGCTTGCAAAGAAATGATTGCGCAGTGTAAAAAATTGCCGACCGCTATTTGCGCGAATAACGACTCGGCGGCCTTTGGGGTTTACACAGCCTTAGAAGAAGCAAACATTTCTATCCCCGACAAAATCTCTGTTATCGGCATTGACGGGCACCCTCGCTCAAAATTTCAAAAGCCGCCGCTAACGACATTTACCTTTGACTTCAATCAGTTATTTGGTTCATTGGTCGGCAGAACCATCGCCGCTGTAGAGAAACAAAATGATATAATTAGCAACGAGTTTTTCCCCGGCAGTTTGGTAGAACGATGCTCGTGTAGCAGGATAGTGTAAAATCGCCACAAAATATTATCACAAATAGCAGGGGACACCGAGAGAGGCGTCCCCTGCGTTATATTAATCGAACATTAACCGATTTTAGAAACAATTATCTCCCTTACCACATAATTATCAGGATCGGTGAGGAGCAGTCTGTGATTCTGAGCGTCATATACAAAATCCATATTTTCATTGTATGAGAACTTCACCGACTCCGCACCGCCATTTACTGTTATCGGATGCCGCTCGTTATTCACAACCCCGGCGACTGTCTCCGCGGCGCCGGAAGAATTTCCATCCAGATTTATTCTGCGAAGCACATTGTAATCCAGTATATACAATATGTTATCGGCTATCTGAATTTGAAGCGGGGCATAAAACATCGGGGTTTTGCCGTCTATAAAGTTCTTGCTGTCCTGCCCAAATCCGGCGACATTATGTATTTGACCAGTGGTTGCGTCGTAAAATTGAATGGTTCCGTGCTCATAATCGGCAATATATACGCGATCACCTTCTACCGCGCAGGACGAAGCCAGCAACGTGCCGCTAAAGTGTACCAGCATAGGAGCGTTTGCGTCGTTTTGGTCAGTAGAAGGCGATAGATTGCGCAAGTCAATGGCCTCCAAAAATCTATCTCGCAGCATAATCGAGTCTATGAAGAATAGTATGCCATCATCCGAAATATCAAAATCCAGTATCGGCGTTTCCACGGCGTCGCGCTTTATTATAGGCATAGTCCTTCCCGACCGCTCAATTTTTACCAGCATGAACGAATTCCCTGAATTTGCTATAGGATCGTCGTCCGGCTGCGGCAGAGTAAGGGCGTAGATACTTGAATCATATACCCTAAGCATTTTGATTCTCATTTCCGGTCTGTCAAAAATGATTGTTTCCGTTCTTCCGTTCGTAAGAATCACTCGTATTTTTCCGTCGTCCAGCACATAGATATTTCCCTCCGAGTCCATGTCTATACTGCCCGGCGACCGGAAAGCGCAGCTTTGCAAATCGCCGTCCTGCTCGCCGGATATACCGCTACCCGCAAAGATAGAGACAGTGTTACCATTATTATAAGCCTGCGCAACTCGAATTAAATTGTCGTTAATATCAAGCATTTGCGGCACAACATCCACGCGCATTTCTACTGTGGATTTTCTATACCGACCTGACAGCACGGACATTCCCTGATTCTGCCCTACAATCGTGTTACCCCTTATACTCGCCACTTTATTTGATTGACCGGTTGACACCCAATCTATTTCATCAAAATCTATTTCTCTTACCTCATTATTCGGCAGTTGACTGGTTACGTTAAATTCCATGCGTTCATTTACACTCATTCGCAGAATATCCGGTTCTATCAGAAGAATTGTTTGAGCTTCAAGGGTATTTAAATATTGTCCGCCGCCTATGGTCACGCCGGAAAGAATCACGAGAATAATCGCGGCAATATATGCAATCTGGCGCAGCAGCAAAGCCCTTTCAAATGTTCCGCGTTTAGTTTTCAACGCGCTCAAATCATTTATAATCTCATCCGTATTTCTATACCTCATGGAGGGCTCAAAGTTTAAACATCTTTTTATGATCGCTCCGAAATCATCGGTAACATATCGATTTAACAGATGAAGATTATCAAACTTGGGGCTCAATTTTACCGCAAGTTCAAAAAAGATTGCGCCCATGCTAAAAATATCTGTGCGCTGGTCTATTGACCAGTTACTCGGAGGTATCGCGCCGAATCTGTCTAAAATAAAAACGCGCATCCTGTCTTTTACCAGGGCGAGCTGTTCCGGAGCCGCGTAGTTTTTGGTTATGCCCGCGTAACCTTTACCATACTCGCCAAACTTGTGCAGACGGGATATACCAAAATCTATTAAAACCAGCTTATTGTCACGGGAGATCATTATGTTTGACGGCTTTAAATCGCAATGAATTATGGGCGATGGCGACAGCGTATGCAAGTATCCCAGAACTTGACAGAACTGTTCCATCCAATCCCTTAACAAATGCTGCGGAAAGTTGATATGAGACTCGGAAAGCAACGCGCTTAACGATTTACCTTCTATGTAGCTTTCAACCAGAAACACCCCGCCGGTCGTCGGCAGAATATCTATGATTCTAGGGAGGTTGGTATGGTTTAAATGTTTAAGTATAAACTCCTCGTTAGATAGCTCTGACACATGACTGGCGATAAATTTTACTATCCAATAATTATCCACTTTAACTTTTCGGGCGAGAAAAACCCTACTCATAGCGCCTTCATGAATCTCTTTTAAAAGTTCATACCTGCCTCGCAGAGGGCTGACATCCAATCCTCCTAATGCAATAGGTTCATGAACCGCGCCTTGAACGTGGCTAAGCCCCGCCGGCTGTTTGCTGGAAACAGGAATATGGGAATGAGCTGTGGGGACCCAAGAGCTTTTTAAGGGATCTATTGTGAGCGTACCGTCTCTTTTCGTGTGTTTATCCCTATTAGCCCGCCCTATTCCCCTCGTCTCCGCAAAGGGATTAAAAGTCAGCGTTTCTTCGGACAAAAAATGCTTGTAGTTCGCCATGCGCTGTCGTGTAAAAAACAACCGCAAAAATATTACCAGCGCAGCGATTCCTAGCGCCGCACCGGTAAAGATTAAGAAATTTCCAAACATAATAATCTACCAAATTTTACTGAACATTTTGTCCAGAATAATCGCCGCGTCGCCTCTGGTTATAGGCTCCGCGGGCAGAAATTTTCCGTCGCTGCGATAAAGAAGCATACTGCTTTTGGCGGCCAGCGCTATTCCTTCCGAAGCCCAACCCGCAATATCGTCTTTGTCTTGGAAATTCCTTAGCTGATCGGTTATATCCCCCGGCCTTATATAGCCCATATATGTAATCATCGAATTGGCGCACACCACCACCATTTGATCCTTTGGAATATCGTTGTTACCTCTAAAGGTACCATCCTCAAAACCGGAGATGAAATTTAACTGTTGGGCTGTCGCGACAGCCGAGTAAAACCAGTCTGATTTTTTTACATCCGTAAAGCTGGATGTGGCAGTTTCATCCAACAGATTAAAGGCATTCAGCACAGCCGCCACAAATTCCGCTCTGGTAATCTCATCTTCCGGTTTAAATCTGCCGTCGTTAGAACCGGGCATTATTCCGCGCGAACCCAAACGTAAAATAGCGTCCTTCATTACATCGTGCGCGTCGTCGATATCCGTATAACTTATACTGTTATTTTTTAGCGAGTAGACCCCGTCCTCGTAAACCCAGCTGTTAATCTGCCTGGTAAGGGGGTTATATTTGCTTAACATCTGCTCGTTACGCTCGTTAAATACAGCGGAAAAATCCGTGCCGCTATCACCCGTGGGAATGCATAATATTACTTGCTCATTCGGCTCTATATCCAGCCGCACGGCGACAATCGGCAAGTCGGTCGCAAAGGAGTCGCCGGCAATCCCGGCAGTCGCAAAGGTACTGTTTATATATGAAAGCATACTGAACATATTTCCAAGCAGCATTAGGAAACAAACGGCAGGCACTACCCAAACCTTTAAAGCTTGCCTTAGCGCTCCATTTAACATCCATACAAGCAGGAAGATAACAATAACGGGTATGCTCCAAAATTGAGTCCACGGGATACCGGATTGCACGGGGGGTTCCAGTCCTTCGGTTGTAAGCCCGACTAATTGATCCTGGTTAAGACCCTGTATGCGCACTTTCATATTGCTGCTTTTTTCGGTATCTATTCTTACCGCGGCAAAGTCTGTTTTTAGAGTTATGCCCTCATATGACGCGACAGTCGCGGAACCATCGGAATTATAACCCACCGACGGTAATTCTATATTAAATGTCACATCTGATTCATGGCTGTGGAACGCAATATCCTTTCGCACCTCGCGCAGCAGGGACACCCTATTGTCTTTCAGCAGTTTTTCTGTGGATTCTTTTGCTAGCCCCGCAATGCTAACGCCTGCCGCGATCGCTTCTTCATCAATCACAATGTCTGTGCCAGATACCTCTTGTGTTGTGGCTTTGGATATAATTTGCTCGTACAGCAACGCGAAATCATCCAGCACATCACCGGAACTTTTTTCATCGGAGGTTAATTGTTCGACAGCGGCGTTAAGTGTCGTCATCGCCGACGCGGAGTCCTGGACACTATCTAATATATCCGGCTGATATCTAAATTCATGTTTAGCCGCTTCGTACCTATATAGATCAGACATGGCGCCCACCTATACCAACATCAGTTTTTTTCCGTCTATAATTCCACTGCCGAATACAGTTTTAGTTCTGTCCAGCATTTCACGACTCTCCCAGTCGTATAATAACAAACCGAGATCTTCCAGCTGAATAAACTCCTTTTCTCGGATAATCTCCGTCATTAATTTTACGGCGGTATCCAAAGTTATACCTACGGGTAATACAAAATTGTAGTTTTTGTTAAGCGCGGGGAAAAAGACTTCCGTATAAACTTTATCGCTCATATTAAGTCCTCCTTCGTTTTTTGGATTAAATGGGTCAATTCGACTGTGTATTCACTTGGCGAGCAACAATAAAATTTGAATAAACTCTCATTATCCTTAACAAGCCGCCAGATATATTTATTTCCGCCATAGGCCAGCAGATATTTCACACACACATTTTCCTTAAAGTATAAAAGCGTTCTGACATTTGTCAATTCACCGACCGCGGTTTTTAAATCTGAATGTATATCCCGAAAACCCTTGTGGGAGATGTTTTTATCCTTAATAAAAAATTCTAAATCATCCGGCGAAAAAGAGTATGACAAATTTTCTCCGGATTGGTAATTATTAAATCGCATATCTTCATATATCAGTTTGGTTAGTTCTGACGGTTCTAATTGTGTTAAAATATATTCATCGATGCTACGCGCATTGGGTTCTAATCTAACAACGCATCCGTCGTTTATAAAATAATGGCATTGTAACTCTCTGCCTTCGTACAGACAGCGCATAAAAACCCGCTGATTGTGCTTAGCGTAGGTTTCCAGACAAGAGGAAAAATCCAAGTCCAAACTTTGGCCACCACGATCGTGGTCACAATCGTGGTCACAATCGTGGTCGCAATCGTGGTCGCAATCGTGGTCGCCAGCTTCGTCGAATAGCAGACCTTTGCGCTGTAAGGATTGTTTAGCTGTTTCCCATATTTTGCCGGACTTACCAGGATCGAAAGTTTTCCTTTCCTTAATGCCATAGACGACGGACGCGCCCAAATACGCCGATAACGCAAGTAATTCGTCTCCTGTTAGAATATAGCCTGTTTCGTACACGTTGTCATGCCTCGCGTTTTAAGGGTTGAGCAGTATCGCTCAGTTTTTCAAACGCCTCGGTTATAAACGCCATAAAATCTGACCGCTCGGTGTTATTAAAACCTGTAAATACGACTGTGTTTATGTCGTCATGATTAAACAGATAATTTGCTTCTCTGCCAAGGAAGCCTTCAGGATATAAAACGCCTATGTAGTCGTATTCCTTGCCGTCCTCGTCCTGATTAATCTGTTTTATACCGATAATCATCAACTTTTTGACGCCGCGTTTAAGAAGCACTACAGAACCAATGGGTAATAGATGTTCAAACATATGTCCTCCTGTTTTAAAAACTTGAAGGTTTTATCATTTATCAGGCGATAGACCCAAAGAATGACACTGCGTTTTTTGCCGCTTTTATGCCAATATTAATTACTTCCCCGGCTTTACGCGCTGTTGTGATTACTATTTCGTCGGTTAGAAGCAATAATTTCTTTGCTCCGGATTCTAATTTTATCCTTAACGCCACGGAGTTCAAACTTAAATATTTATTGGCGTCCTCGCTGTAATCAAGTGAAAAGCGTTTAGTCATATTCGTCAAGTCAGAATTTTCACCCATTTTACCTAATTCCATCAAGGCGGATCGGGTGACGTTTATAGGTATGGCAAGAACATTGCCCAAATCCGCTATTCCCTCAGTGCTTAATAGTCCATGGTTTTGCAGACTATCGGAAATATCTTTAAAAACCGTCTCAGACATACGTACAACTTTAGAGTCGCCGCCTGATTCAGTTAATCCCTTAGCGCTATTACCGGATTCCGCCGAATATGAATGTTCGCCCAGACTTGATTGATAACCTATAGCGCTTAGTATTGTGGAAAAAACCAAAACAATAGCCGCCGAAATACCTACGCCCGCCACAAGCCCACCAAAATCTCTCGTTAATGAGTTGCTGCCAGACGCCATTAACACAGTAACAGATTCTTTAAAGAATCGCAAAGCATTGGATTCTGTGCTCAAATAATCCACAAAAGATTGCCAGCCTTCCGACACATCTCCTTTAGAATACATAAAATATATCAGCGCCTTGCCGTATGAACCCATCTTCATTAACGCCCGCGCCTGACCCAATGCTGGATTAACCCCGCCGGGCTTAAACATTATTTCCAGTAGCGCAAAGGGATTAACCGCGCTTTCCACACTGCCTATGCTGG
>JAISRJ010000339.1 GCA_031273705.1 Clostridiales bacterium | reverse complement strand
CGCACAAATTCGTCCTGATTGCCACGGGTGAAATTGCCAACTTGTTTAATGCAAAAAAATGCTACGGAAATGTGAGTCGAGTCAATTCTGCATTGTTGGCAGATGTCATCTTGATTCCACCTAGTATGCCAAACTGTATTCGAGTGAGTTCATTACGGCAATACTGTAATACGATTTGTTGAAGGGTTGTAAGACATTCTTTGATCTTGTTATTGATTGCGGCGGGAAAATCGCGCGCATAAAAAAGAAGCGTAGCACCCAAATCCGCTAAATCTGAACAGTAGGGAGCGCCTGCTTGCAGTATTTCAAGGAAAGTTCTATTTGGAGAATACTTTTTTCCCTTAGACGCAAACTCGTTGTCCATAGTTTTTTTGCATTTTTGCAAAATGCCAGCAAAAAAATCAGCTATCAGTTTGTCGCGTTCCGTATGTCGATCCACTAGAGACAGACTGAGCTGAAAAAAATTGATGGCGTCAAATACATTTTCCTGCTTAAAACCTATGGAAGCAATATTATAAGCAATAGATTCTTTCTGAGCAAAAATTTGAGGAATCATCTGATGATCTTTAGCCGAAACTTTAGACAAATTCACGGACGCTTTGGCACGCTCCAACGGAGAACCCTCGCCGGAATACAGTTCGCATAAGGCTAAATTAAAACGCGACGGGAGATGACTGGGCGCTAATGTCAAAATTTGTTCAAATGTCTGCTTCGCTTTGCGATAATCAGAAGCCTCAATGAACAACATTGCATTTTCAGATAACCTAGCGATAGCCTTAGTCTCTTCTTCGCTCAATCCCGCATCGGCAAAGTATTGCAACGTGTTAGTGGAGCCTTCTTTGAAAAATTCCGCAACAGATATGGATACACCACAATAATCACAAACAACATACGATGCAGAACCATCAGGCGAAACTCCGGCTCCGCAAGAAGGACAATTTAAGGCGCTCATGTTGCTTATTCAACCGTAAAGAATGTTTTAAAGTACTGGAGATTATTCGTAAAGTCAGGATCATACTTCTTGATTAACTCCACATACACATAGTCACCAAGTGTCTGGATAAATGTATATTCCATCCACTTATCAAGCGTATTCAATTTGGATTTCGCTTTGTTTATCGCTTCTTGTTTTGATGTCCATACATCATCAATATACTCATACTTCACCAAATACACAAGATTGCCGAAGCAAACAGGAAGAATAGCGCAACCGAACTTTTTTAGATATTGTACTTTCGTATCACGCAATCTGATATTTAACGCTGGGCGAGAATTTCTAGAGAACAACATCCCGCCCGTTGACAATTCCACTATTTCCGAATCGACTTCCGGCGAATCGATCTGCTTTTCAATATCACCCAATGAGCTGATTATCAAATCTACAGTGTCAGCTGGGTTTGGTGTACGAAAGGGATAACGCGTTTCGCTATTAATGGTGCTTGGTATAATCGTTAGATTCATAAGTTAAACCCTCCTCATTGCTATGTAATGCCAGCTCAACATACGATCATTCATAACGTCTCCAGTTTTTGTATTACATTTAAATAAATATGACAAAAGAGAATAAAACCTTAACTATGTACTTTCTCCCATTATTAAACCCCCCCTCGTTTGGGTTTATTGTATTCTCCGTTTTGTTGTTTTTCGTAAGTTCTTGCGTTGCTGTCACGCACATACTTCGACGCGGTGACAATAACGGTAACAGCAATAAAAAAAAGAGCGTTAAATCCTATTTGAAGAAAAACAAAAGCATTTGATCGTTCAGTGAATGCTTTCGTAAATAAAATACTGATGATAACTAAGACTTCATAAATCCAAATCGTGCCGCTTAAGCCAGCGTTGTAAAAAAGTCCGTTATTCTTCGGAACGACAAGTGTGACCGTCGCAAACAGGGAGACTATGAGCGAAAACAATAACGAGCCAAACGCCCACCAATTAAGAGCGGTTTTTTCGACGCCAAGCAGAAAAAATCCCGCAACAGCTACTAAAATTCCGATAACAAAAATGCTGATTGTGGCCCAAATACCTCTACTCGTTATTATCACCGTCAGCTTTCTTACCACATTCAGGGCAGAATTTCGGATTGCCTTCAATCATAGCGCCGCAATTACCGCATTTTTTGACGAATGACTCGCCGCATTCGGGGCAAAACTTGGCTTTTTCGTGCTCTATCAAGCTGCCGCATTTTGGGCAGCGTTTTGGAATTGCCTTGCCGCACACCGGGCATACGGCAGAGTCAGTTTTCATATCAGCACCGCAAAATGAGCAAGGATTGTAAACATCTCCACATTCGGGACAAAATTTTGATTTTTTTGAATATACAACTCCACATTCACTGCACGTTGTTGTATCATTTTCTTCCGATTCTTTTGGTTTTTGTGTATCATGTCCGCAACTTGGGCAAAAGCGGGCCGATGCTTCCATTTCCGCGTTACAATTGAGACATTTTTTCATATCTTTGACCTTAATATTCTGAGCAATCCCACTGGCCTGACTACCCATAGCTCCGCCAATGCCAAAGCCCATCCCTAATCCGATTCCGGTCCCCATAAGACCAGCTTGACCTCCATTAGGATTTGTAGCGGCACCCTCCAAGGTATCGAATGAGCGTTCCTGTGTATAAGAGTATCCGATAATATCCATCTCCGCTTTTTTGGCGAGTGCATCCTTCAGCTTGATTACGGCGGTGTCGTCCTCAGGAACGCTGATGTTATTCACATAGAAATTCACCAAATCAATACCAAACTCGGTGAAAGCGGGGGAAATGCTTTCCCTTAACGAATCTGATATTTCACTTATATATGCGTTTATTTCCACCACGGATATTTTTTTCTTGATGAGATAGCCGGATATATCATCTTTTACCTTGGTCAGGTAAACACCTCGGAAATACTTGATGATGTCCGCAGAAGTGAATGAAGATAATGTTCCTACGAGTTTTTGCAAGAACACCTTAGAATCCGAGATTTTTATTCCAAACTGTCCGAAAGCCCGAAGCGGAATAAATACATTATATTTTGGGTCTTGAAGCTGAATGGGTGTAGGAGTTCCCCATTTTATATCAAGCGAATTTACTTTGTTTATGTACCAAACTTCAGCCGTAAAGGGAGAACGACCACCAAAAGGCAA
>JAISRJ010000319.1 GCA_031273705.1 Clostridiales bacterium | reverse complement strand
CCCGGAAGAAGCGAGAAAGGCTAACTACAAAAAAATAGCTAGTGCGATAATATTGATGCTGACGATTATCGGTCTGATAACTCAGAGATTTCATGGAGTCAGTTTGGGGACTGTGGCTGTGGTTGGCGGTTTGTTGATGGTTATAAGCGGGTGCATCTCAGTTAAGGATATGTATACTAAGATTGAGTGGAGTACCTTGCTGTTGCTTGCCGGGACTATTGGGTGTGCAACCGGACTTGGCGACAGCGGCGGGGGTAAAATTATTGCTAATTTCTTTATAGGTTTGTTTGGTACATCCCTTACGCCGTTGATTGTCTTTGTTATTTTATCGGTAATATCGGCGGTTCTTACACAGTTCATGTCAAATACCGGGACTTGTGCCATCTTAATCCCAATTGGAATAGCCTTTGCTCAGCAATTGGGTATGAATCCATTGCCTGTCGGTATCGGTATTGTTATGTGCGCATCGTTGTCGTTTATGACTCCAATGGCTAGTCCTACACAGGCATTGGTTTTAAATTGGGGTAGTTATAAGTTTATGGATTATGTCAAATATTCAGGTCCATTAACTATTGTTCTTGATCTTATTGTAATAGTGCTTACGCCAATATTTTATCCACTGGTTGGATGATATTTGAGGCGTTTCGTTTAACGTTTTAACAAAACGTGATCGAAACGCGGCACATCTATTCTATAAAGCAATCGAATTTTTAGACAGACATTCTTTAAGGGTTTGAAAGGAGGTTTTTGTGGAAGCTGGATACATAAGTATTATTATTTTGGTTGCGGCGATCATTTTGTATGTTACCAATTTAATTCCCATAACAATTACCGCTATGCTGTCATCAGCGGCCATGGTCATATTCGGAGTAATTCCCGCCGGTAGAGCCTGGGCCGCTTTTGGGCAGGACTCAGTACTGATTATGGCTGGTGTTATTCTAATTGGTTCAACGTTATTTTCCACCGGCGCGGCAAGTGTTGTTGGTGATTTACTAATTAAAATTGCCGGAGGGAAGCCAAAGCTTTCCATTTTTTTAATGCTCGCGGTTTCTGGCGCTATGTCTATGGTTTTGAGCAATACAACATGTACGGTAATGTTCTTGCCTCTCATTTTGAGCGTAGTTATAGAGGCTAAAGATAACAAAATCGTTGAACAAAAATATATGCAGATGCTCTGTGTTATGACATCCGTTGGAGGGCTGGTAACACTGATTGGTTCTCCTATAAATGTCGCGTCATCAGGCCTTATGGAAGCTGCAGGGTATCCCCCGTTTACTTTTGGTCAAATGGCCGCTGTATCCCTTATGCTTTTTGTAGTGAGTTTGCTTTATACCTTTACTTTAGGTGATAAGATTGCTGAAAAAATCTTTGGCGTGGGCGCTAATCTTGAACATTCGGATTTTGTCAAGAATTTTATCGTCGAAAAAGAAGAATTGGATAAAAAGGCAGCGGGCCAAAAATTAACTTCCGGAGAGCAGAAAAAGGCCGGACGGAAAAAAATATATAGTACTGTTATTTTGGTTGTTACAATTGGCGGACTGATTACCCAGCAATTTCATGGTATCAGTTTGGGAACTGTGGCAATAATTGGCGGTATAGCGACAGTTTTGACCGGTTGTACGACAGTCAAGGATATGTATAAAAAGATCGACTGGGGTACATTAATGCTGCTTGCCGGAACAATCGGCTGTGCTGCCGGTTTAGCAGAAAGCGGCGGTGGAAGAATAATAGCGAATTTCTTTATCGGCTTGCTCGGAGATTCAATAACACCTATGGCAGTATTTGTCGTTATGTCTCTGATTGCCGCCGTTATTACCCAGTTTATGTCAAATACTGGGACTTGCGCTATTCTGATCCCTGTAGGACTGGCCTTGGCGGAACAATTAGGAATGAATGCATTGCCAATAGCGGTAGGTATTGTTATGTGTGCTTCTCTTTCTTTTATGACGCCTATGGCGAGTCCTACTCAAGCCTTGGTGCTAAATTGGGGAAGCTATAAGTTTATGGATTATGTGAAATATTCCGGGCCAATAACCGTCATACTTGATGTCTTAGTAATAATTTTGACCCCGATATTTTTCCCCTTGATTTAGCTGAAGGTTTCGCTATGGGGCGGATTCCAAAACCTGGGTAACCGAACCTTTGGTTCGATGGAATTGGTTTTCAAAATAGCGGTCTTATGTCCGCTTTTCATTTATATATCTAAGATTGCGGTTCCAAAATCCCGTATTTCGAAACCGCTTCTATAGTAACTTTTTTACAGGAGCGTAAAAATGATCGATACATTAAAACTAAAACAAATTGTCGGTGAACTGGACGAAGATTCGGTGAACGAAACGCTTGATCAGTTCCTCAGCTCAAATCCGTCGAGCGATGATGCCCGGAAAGTGGTTGAGGCCTGCCAGCAGGGTATGGAGATCGTAGGAGATAAATTTGAGAAAGGCGAGTATTTTGTCGGCGATCTGATCTTTGCGGGCGAATTACTTACCGCTTCAATTGAAAAACTCAAACCTCTCTTGGGATCAGACAATGAAAAAGCCAGAGGCACTATAGTTTTGGGTACCGTCGTAGGCGATATCCATGACATTGGAAAAAACATATTTAAGGGAATGTCCGAAGCCGCCGGCTTTAAGGTAGTGGACATAGGCATTGATCAGCCTGCCGAATCCTTTGTCAAGGCGGTGAAGGAAAACAGCCCTGAAGTCGTTGGTTTTTCCGGCGTGCTCACTCTGTCTATTGACTCTATGAAGGAGACGGTGGAAGCCCTTAAAAGCGCCGGGCTGCGGGAAGGTGTCAAGATCATCATCGGCG
>JAISRJ010000317.1 GCA_031273705.1 Clostridiales bacterium | reverse complement strand
TTCTTGACCCCGCAAAGCGCGCAGTCTAAGCCACGTGGATCCACCCTTACGCCAATGAGAACTATACATGGGCAATCGTCCACACAGATTGCGTCTCGGGCATAAAAGCTTTCTTGGTTTTCATCCGACAGTAAACGCATTGTGGCTGTCAACGCGTCCTTCTCCGGTCCATCCAAAATCATGCTTTCCACATTATCTATTCCACAGGCTTTAGGCGCGGTTCGCGCAGCTGCTATCATTAATTCCGCCACCCGCAGAGCGGCATTTCTTTCCGTTTCAAAACTTCCGTAAATCATAGAAACCTCCATAATGATTTTATTAATTTAATTCTAGCATTCCACATGGCTAAGTTCAATAGCAGGGCAACAGCATTTACTTTTAGGAGCGTGTGGTAAAATAGAGCGGGGGCAAAAAAATGAATATACAAAAGTTAGAAGAAGAAATAACTACAATAAAGGATCCGCGCGGAACATAGGGAAACTTACGACATAAGCTAGTAGACATAATCATAGTAGGACTACTGTCTACCATATGCCTCGGAGAAGATTTCATAGATATGGAAGAATTCGGACTGGAACGTCAAGAATGGCTGAAAACTTTCTTGGAGTTACCGAACGGTATACCTGACAGCGATACTTTTCGTCGTGTTTTTGCGCCGCTCCCCCTCGGAGAACCCGCGATACTTTGCAAGACCGCGCAGCGGGATAGAAAGTATCTGAGGGGGTCACGTACTTTGAAAAAGTGCGTGACGGCGTTCTTTCTCCCGCAGGTAATTCCTCGTCCTTTTAGCGAGCGCCGGCGAGCGCGGCAGACGAGCGAAGCGAGGCTTAACGTTCGGCGCGTTTTTGCGCCGAACGAGTGGGTTTGGGAGAGTCTCCCGACAAGCGGTTTGTTGGGGAGACCCAAACCCTCTCAAAATCTCTGATTTTGTTAAGCCGGCAGTGCCGACGCTTGTGTCTAATTGGTATTATCATCTTTGTAGTCATCTTCTGCCTTTGAAATGATAACACTCCGTTCTGATAAGTCAGCTAATCTTTTCTCAAATATTTCTTGGATTTTCTCTCTTTCCTCCTGTCGATTGATAAAATACAACGTAGCCACAGACGCCGCACTTAATGCTAAAGAAAATCCATAGGTCAAAGGTACTGCGCCAAGCCCAATTGTGATCATTTGAAACGCCACACTGGATATGATTTTTATATAAAGCGGACGTTCGGGGCGCTCACGCACAATAGCTAATGTTTTTCTTGTGAAACAATCCCTGAAAAATTTGTCAAGTCGTCTTATATAGCACTCATACGCAGAAATAAGAGCATTATTATCCGCTGAATTTCCGCTCTGATATAAGTTGAATTGTCTAACAAATTCATACCGCTCACTTAGTGTGAGCGCATTTATCAATTCACTACTCGGAATATATGCTAAGCAGTCTATATCGAACACGTAACGTTGGGAAACTCCATAATCAAATAGTGGTATTCCGTTATCCTCGTGTAAAGCAATTCGAGTATCACCAACAACAGCTTGATAATTGAGATTTAACGATTGTGGAACATTATTATTATAACACTTAGCAAACGAAACCTTAAACGCTTGATAAATACTGCTTTCGTTGGAAAATCCGTAAGTTTCAAGGCGAGTAAGAAGACCGTTGAGGTCAATTTGCTTCATATAACCGATATCAGAGAGCAATCGTTGCCGAATTTTGTCAAAATTCACGTCTCCGGTATGCGGTGTTCTTAAAAACTCTCTTGCTTTCGTCTCGAACAAACCCGCGACATCACTAAGTCTGAATTGCTTGATTGATGCTTGTGGGCTTGCATATAACTCTTGAATCGTTTTAGTGTAGCGCTTCGATGGCAAATCGGAGTGCTTGTTGTGTTTCTGCCGTTCCAAAAGTGTTGAAGAAAACTCACTCTTTGGAATATCGTCGCGAACGGCGGCTACGATAACACCCGCTTCTATCAATTTGGCATAATCGCAAGGCAAATCGAGATAGTCACCCGAGTAAATCCTATCTTCGCGCGGCATTACAAGATGTCTAAACACACCATTGTTGTTTATTGTTGCGTCCGTGAGGAAAACTTTCGGGAAAAAAGTAGTCGTGCGTTCATATAGGCACGTAAAAATCGACAACGCTCGTTGGCAGGGATAGACATCAGTTTGCCGTGTGCGTCAATAGTCGAATCAAAAAAGCCTCCATTAATGTCCATAACAAATACCCCTTTTTTATAGCGGAAACACAAAAGCGAACGCCTCCCCGACGATGAACACTCGGGTCGAGTTCGCTTTTGTTCGTAACAGCGGAGGGGATGGGATTCGAACCCATGTGAGGTTGCCCTCAAACGGTTTTCAAGACCGCCGCGTTATGACCGCTTCGCTACCCCTCCATGCAAAAAATATCCAGTTTTTACTCATTGTCACAGGTTTTCAAGACCACCGCGTTATGACCGCTTCGCTATCTCTTCAAAGGCAAGGAAGGGCAAGGGTTTGGCTTGGCGTATTAAATCGAATTTATTTCAAATCCTCTGCTATTATAAGCTTTGGTTATAAAATTTTCAAGCTTTTTTCTTCTACAAAAATTGTAATTTATTCATAGCAGGTTTCGCGAAATTCTTCGATATATTGCACACCTGTTGAATATGCTTGCCTCTCGTGTTACAATACTATTGCCAATATTTTACTCAATGACGAGGAGAGAGTTTATGAAACGCACGAAAGGCTTAGCCGCATTGCTTGCTTTTATGATGGTATTTACTATTACCATACTGTCTGTATCGGCGGTTGACCTGCCATCGGTCGGTAAGTTTGACGGTAAGTTGGTTATCATTCACACAAACGACACTCACGGTCACGACTTCGACGGCACTTATACCACGGCCGCGGTCGCGCAGCTAAAGAAGGATTACATAGCGGCCGGGGCGGAAGTTTTACTTATTTCCGGCGGCGACTTTTCCCAAGGTACTCCGCTTGTTAATCAGAGTTTGGGGGCGGCGGGCGTTGATTTTATGAACGCGGCGGGATATGATATTGCCGTACCCGGCAATCATGAATTCGATTGGGGTACGGAAAACTTCCTAAAAAATGTTGAAAGGGCGAAATTCCCCATTATCGCGAATAATATTCTTAACAGCGAAACCAATGAGCTTCTGCTTTCGGCGACGACTGTTTTCACAAAGGGTGACTATAAAATCGGCATAGTAGGTGTTGACACCCCCGAAACAGCGACCAAAACCCATCCGGATAAAATAAAGGGCACAAAATTCCTTGCCGGTAAAGAAATGTTTGATGCCGTACAAAAAGATGTTGACGCTTTACAAGCGGATGGATGCGATTTTGTTATTATTGTCGGTCACTTGGGCGACGCCGATGAAAGTATCGGCAATCGCTCAATAGATTTACTTGAAGTAGTGAAGGATGCGGATCTATTCATAGACGCCCACTCACATACACAAATTGACGGAGGAATAAAGGATAACAGCTCGACTTTACGTGTATCCACAGGTTCTTATCTGGATACCATCGGGGTCGTTGTCTATGACGGTAAAACCCTAGACGCTAAGTTAATAAAAGAAGAAGAATACAAAGGCGTGGACTCAAGTGTTTACACGGCTATCGAAGACGTCAACACGTCGGTTGATAAAGAACTGGAAGTGACTTTCGCCAAGACAGAGGTGTTACTGGACGGCAACCGTGAACCGGGTGTACGCACTCAGGAAACTAATCTGGGCAATCTTAGCGCAGACGCGCTTTTATGGGCAGCCAACAACTATATGGGTGATGGCGCCGCAGATGTGGCTATCACAAACGGCGGCGGTATTAGGGATTCTATCCCGGTTGGAGACATAAATTTCAAACATATAAAAACAGTATTTCCTTTCGGTAACACGGTCGCCACTATCGAAGTGACCGGCGCGGAATTACTGGAGATTTTGGAAGCGGCTACATATACGACTCCGGACGCTATCGGAGCGTTCCCGCAGGTATCGGGGTTAAGCTTTACAATTGATACAGGCGTCGCTTACGAAAAAGGCGAGGCGTATCCGGCGGGGTCAACATATTTTGCGCCTAAGAACCCCGGCACACGTATATTAAATCTGAAAGTAAACGGCGAAGCTGTGAATCTCACGAAGAAATACATAGTCGCGACGAACGACTTCACTGCCAGCGGCGGTGATACATACGGCGCGTTTTATGGCAAGCCCGCGCATAACATAGGTCTTCCATTAGAGGACGCCCTTGTCGATTACATAGAAACGGAACTGGGCGGAATAGTTTCAGAAAAGGATTATGGCTCAACCGACGGACGCATAACTATTAAATCCGGTCCGTACACGGATATTAAACCGAATCAGTGGTTCTATGACGCTGTTTTATATGCCAACAGTAACGGACTGATTGCGGGTATCGGCGGAGGTCTGTACGGTCCGGATCAGGATGTCACCAAACAGGAATTGCTTACTATATTATATAGAATGTATCCGGACGCGTTTGAGAAAAAATCCACTTCAGGCGACAATTGGACTGAAGCCGCGAACTATCTGAATGAGACTCTGACGTTGGGCTTTGACCGCCTAGAGTCAGCGGTTACTCGTGAGGAAATGGCTTATACACTGCTGAAAGTCATAGACGCCGCTAAAATCAATTTCGCGACCGGTAAAGAAGCCACGGTCTTTAAAGACAATGCCGACATAAACGCCAAATATGTTGACGCTGTTAAAAAGCTCTCGGAGATTGGTGTGCTTAATGGTTCCCCCGACGGCGACGGATTTGTATTTACTCCAAAAAGCACCTTCACACGCGGTGAATTTGCGCAAATTGTATCCATATTAAAAAAGACCCCTTTAGCGGAGGGGTCTTTGATTTTATTTCCTCACGCGGCTTAACGCCATATTGACCATTTAATAATATACTGAAG
>JAISRJ010000285.1 GCA_031273705.1 Clostridiales bacterium | reverse complement strand
GGCTGTCGTGAATCTAAGGGGCTGCCACGGCACCGAACAAACGACAAAACGCTGTCTGGATTTAATTTTATCCGGACGGTGCCAAGCGATAGATATAATAAAGGTAAATGAGCGGTATTCAATCAACATCGCCAACATGGGGCTGGATGCCGAGACTGCCGCCGAGGCCGCAGAGATAAAAAAATATTTTGGGGGAATGTCATATATCGCGGCTTTGATAAAAAATACCTTTTTATATAAACCGTTCGCGGCGGAATTAATCATTGACGGTAAACCGCTAAACAATGTTTTCACAATAGTAGCCGTCTGCAACGGAATATATTATGGAGGGGGCTTTGCAATCGCCCCAAGGGCTAAGCTAAACGACGGTAAATTGACTGTTTGTCTGGTTAGGCGTATGCCTCGGATAAAGATACTGTCTATATTTCCGCTGGTACTATTCGCCAAACATGAAAAGCTTGCGGAAGTATCGTTCGTAGAATGCGAGCGTGTGAGTTTTAAAATATTCGGCGAACAAAAACTCTGCCTAGACGGAAATATTTTTCCATCAGAACGGGTAATGAATTTTGAGGTTGTCCCGGCGGCGGTGGAGGTTTTTGCGGATCAAATAAAATAACAGTTGACTACATGTCGGCAGATATCTTATAAGCAAATTAAGCAGCCATCAGCGTTATGACAATGGCTGCTTTAATTGTATGCCCGGTCAGCAAAAGCGTGCATGTCAGGGCATATTTAATAAAATGACGAACAATGTAAATAATCTACCTATTCAGAAAACGTCCTAACAAGCGATAAAGTATAATACCTATAACAGACATTACAATCGCCTTAACAATATTAAACGGAGCGACAGAAAGTAAAACCAAAGTTTTCATATCGTTGATAGACGCATTAAGCGCGTGCCCCATTTCCACAAAAGTCTCGATAGGCATACCGAAGATTTTCGCATACGCGGGTATGAGAAATACATAATTTAGCAGACTTGCGAAAACTACCATGCAGATCGAACCTACGAACGCTCCTATAAATATACTGATATTATTGCTATGTACTTTATCAACGGATTTTTTAGTAAACCCCTTATGATAGATCAAACCCAAAGGTAAAACATACGCGCTACCTATTAGAAAGTTGGCAATTTCACCAATTCCGCCGGATTGGAATTTAAATAGCATTTTTACCAGATTCTTTATAAGTTCGGTAAGTACCCCGGCAATCGGACCCAAGGCCAAGGCTGCGACAATCGCGGGAACATCGCTAAAATCCATCTTTAGGAAATTTACGAAAATCGGCAGTGGAAAATCCAATAACATAAGCGGAACACTCACAGCCGCAAAAATAGCGACTTTTACAACCGTTGACGTAGAAATTTTAATGACAATACCCCCCTAACTCATTATCCGGGTAGAGTTGGCAAAAAGTGGAATACTCGGCTTTTCGCCAACCATATAAAATCATGCCGCAAAATGCATCAAATCGTACTTTTCAGACATTTTTTAAAGATGTATAAAAAAGCATTGAACTTTGCGCGGCAATCGCGCCATCCGCCGCCGCGGTGATTACTTGTCGCAGAGACTTTTTCCTAATGTCACCGGCCGCGAATATTCCCGGAATAGATGTTTCCATTTCTTCATTTGTAATAATATATCCGTCGTCGCTTAATTCAAGTGACTCAAAAAAAATATTCGTATTGGGAGTCGCGCCGATAGCGACAAATAAGGCGTTTACTTCTAATCGGCGGGTTGCGTCTCCGGTTTGTACTACAATACCTTCTAAATTTTTTTCGCCCATAAGAGCCGTAACCTGGCTGTTAAGCAAAAATTCCACATTAGGCGCGCGTTTTAGCTTAGCCACTTCAACACCGACCGCTAGTAAATCATTTTGTCTATGGATCAGGTAGACTTTTTTACATATATTACTTAAAAAAAGCGCTTCTGTAACAGCGGTGTCCCCTCCGCCCACGACCGCGACGGGTTTTCCTCTAAAGAAGTTTCCGTCACAAGTAGCGCAATAAGATACACCGCGCCCCAACATGAACTCCTCTCGGGCTAATGAAAGTTTTCTAGGCCGTCTGCCGGTTGCTAAAATAATAACATGGGATTCATAACAAGACTTGTTAGTAGTTATTCTTTTAACAGGCTTGCTAAAATCCACATGGGTAATTCTTTCGTACACTATCTTAGCGGGATACTTCCTAACCTGATTCTCCAATTCCTCTATTAATTCCGCACCGTTTAACTGCTTCGCGACACCCGGATAATTTTCTATTTCTGCGGCGGTTAATATTTGACCGCCCAAAGCCACTTCTTCTAATAATAACACGCTTAGACCATACCTGCATCCATATAAAGCGGCTGTTAATCCCGCCGCCCCACCACCTAGGATAATAATCTCGTATTTTTTAGGATTCACTCCGCACCTCATTCGCATTTGCTACTATTTAGAAATTATAGTACATTTGCGGGCGGGTTACAAGATTAAATTCTCGACCAGCAGGCAGGGTGAGCGTGAGCAAAGGGCAGTAATTGCAATTGATGGCAAAACAATACGCGGAAGCGGAAATAATGCGCACAAAGCCTATCACATAGTCAGTGCATGGGTCGCCGAAAATCAAATTACACTTGGAGAAATAAAAACAGAGGAAAAATCAAATGAAATAACTGCCGTACCCGAACTACTGGATATGCTTAATGTTGAGGGAAGTATAATCACAGCTGACGCTATTAGCCGCCAAAAATCAATAGTCGCAAAAATAACCGAAAAGAAAGCTGATTACCTGATTGGATTGAAAGGTAATCAAGGAACTCTGCGCGAAGATGTTGAA
>JAISRJ010000256.1 GCA_031273705.1 Clostridiales bacterium | reverse complement strand
TATTAAGATTCTTTACGCTATTCTGTCTGTTTGTAATAATTATAAACTGGTTTGTAACGTCATTTTCTGTACCAGACGCCAATGATAGATATGTTTCTTACAAAAATATTGGATTACTCCCGGCCTTTGGTCATCTTACGCTTTCGGCATACGCCTATGCTGTTGGATGTTTACCGCTAGTTATTTCTATATACTATATATTTAGAAGAGATAGTAAACTTTTATCCGCAAAAATCGTGCCTCTTATAGTTTTAATGGTTTATACTGTATTTTTTTACTCTGCTTTTTTAAGAAAAGATATTCCTTATTTCTTTTACTACTCCCGTTATTTAGCGCCATTTTTACCTGTACTATTAGTTGTTAGCGGTATTTGTATAAATGGCATTAAGGTTAGTTATAAAAGAATGTTCGCTCTCGTAAGCATATTGATTTTAATGCCATTTTCGTCATTTCTGTGGTTTAATAAAGACCACAGTCGAATTTATTTCGATGCACTGGAACAAATAATTAACGAAGTAAAAACATTTAAAAATGAGGATGCCGTATTTATTTCTCTGGATTTAATGCCCATTTTATATTTGCCCTTAGAAGCGTCAGTTGATTGTATGGTGCTTCCATTTAGTAAATATGATTATTTTCAACAAGTTGATTCGCCTGAACGTAATACCTATATATTGTCTAAAGAAAATTCGTTTGAAATCGCACAATTATTTCCGGCGAAAAGCAGCCTTTATGAACGACCAGAAGGTAATAAACTTATAGTATATCCGCTGAAAAGCAATAAAATCAACTATAACATTTATCTCAATAAAACGGATCGGCCTGGGGTTTTAGTACCCATATATAACTATGGGGAAGAACTGATTTTTGGAACCGGTGGTAACGAGTTGATGTATCTAGATACGGGTTGGAGTCATGATGAAGATGGTTTTAGATGGACAGATGCTTCTAAGGCAAGTTTATTAATCCCTATATATTCAACAAATAAAGACCTTTTGGTGACATTAACCGGCAACCCATATCAAGGGCAACCATTAGGGGATATTACGGTGAATGGGACTCGTTTGGATTATTCATTTAATGAGGAAGGCATACTTTCATTTGAAATACCACAAGAACTGGCAAATTCGGAATTGCGGATTGAATTCTCGCTTCCTAACGCGTCGTCGCCGCCAACTGCTGACGCTAGATTACTGGGCATTGCAGTATCGAAGTTATTAATTACCGAAATTTGAGAGCTGTGTTCGCTTATGCGGTCATATTAGAGGTGACTTTATGAAACTAATCATCCAAATCCCTTGTTACAACGAGGAATTCACCCTTTCCGCGACTTATAATCAACTACCTAAGGAAATTCCCGGTGTGGACATAATTGAATATCTGATTATTAACGATGGCAGCAGCGACAACACAGTAAAAACAGCCCTCGCGTTAGGCTTCCACCATATTGTTAGCTTTAAACGGAACAAAGGCTTAGCGCGTGGATTCATGGCCGGGTTGGATGCCGCGCTGTCGCTTGGCGCGGACATTATAGTTAACACAGATGCCGATAACCAGTATTGCGGCTTAGATATAGAAAAGCTGGTGCGCCCCATCTTAGATGGAACCGCGGATATTGTAATCGGAGAGAGACCTATAGACCAAACAACGCATTTTTCGGCGGTGAAGAAGAAACTTCAAAGATTGGGCAGCTTTGTTGTACGGACGCTGTCCAATACATTTATACCCGACGCGCCCAGCGGTTTTCGCGCGTATTCCCGTGAGGCAGCACTTAGTTTAAACGTCATTAATGAATATACTTATACACTTGAAACTATAATCCAAGCCGGACATAATAAAATAGCGATTACCTCCGTGCCTATACGCACAAACCCCGAAACTCGAAAATCTCGGCTCTTTAAAAGCATGTGGTCATATATACGTCGTTCCGCATCAATTATTATCCGCGCATTCTTAATGTATAAACCGTTAAAGTTCTTCAGTATTTTGGCGGTGATACTGTTCGTGCCAGGTTTGGTGACTGTTGTACGGTTCTTATTTTACTTTTTCACTGGTAACGGCGGCGGACATGTACAGTCCTTAGTTATTGCAGCGATACTTATAATATTAAGTGTACAGTGCGGTTTGGCTGGGTTGCAGGCGGATATTATCGCTGCAAATAGAAAGATTTTGGAGGAATTGCAATATCGCGCGCGAAAAAATGATGCGGACCGGAAGGCATAAAGTGAAAATAATAATGATTGGGCCAGGCACGTATTTAAGCAAAAAGATGGAGTGTCCCCTATGAATATGCGTAAAGTGCTTAGAATACTCGGAACAATCTTCACGTTATCCGCGTTTGTTTTTATCATTAAATCATTTTTAGAATTTGACATTGATTACAACGTTTTTGCGACCCAAGTATATGTGAAGATTGCAATAGTATCAACATTGTCGGCAAGTTTTTTCATATTCGTTGGATCATATGCATGGCGTGGCTTTCTCTCCCTTTTCGGTAAAAAACAAATACCTTTCCGCTCCACTTTCTATATTTATGCGAAGTCCAACCTTGGCAAATACATACCCGGCAACATCGGACACTACGCCTCGCGGCAAATTTTCGGCGTAGAGTTAGGGCTTAAACAGATTCATCTTATTCTAGTTTCTGTTTTGGAAATTTTGTATAGTGCGGGGGCGGCACTTATATTGGTCATCGCTTTATCGTGGGATAAAATTTTTGATATTATCCATGAGTTAAATCTCGCTGGTGTTGTTGTGGCAGTTGTCTTAAGTGGCCTAGCGATTGTCTTTGCGTTTATAGTATTTTTCAGAAAGAATAAATATTTTACGGATGTAGTAACACTCATAAGAAATATTGCGTTTTGGAAAGCATTTTCACTAGGGCTTTCAGCTTCATTACTGTCGCTTTTAACAACCGGAATTGTGTTTGCCTTTCTAATTAATTTTTCCACACCGATACTTAACGTTAGTCATCTTGCGACCATAGTCGCCGCAAGTGTCACATCATGGCTAATCGGCTTTATTACCCCAGGTTCTCCGGGGGGCATTGGCGTACGCGAAGCGGTTCTGGTTATAATGCTTTCGCCAATTATCACAAAGGAGATGATTTTAACAGCGGCGGTGATGCAACGCGCCACATTCATTTTAGGAGATGTCGCGGCATGGTTGATAAGCATGGCGTTGGCCAGGTTAAACTGCAAAAACGCTAAAATGGAGGATAAGCATTAATGAAAATCACAATAGCAGGCATGGGGTATGTCGGTCTGGCTAACGCCGCGCTTTTAGCTAAAGGTAACGAAGTCATTGCTATAGACATACTTCAAGAAAAAGTAGACATGGTCAATACAGGCATATCGCCAATTGCCGATAACGAGTTGCAGGATTTTCTCACTAACA
>JAISRJ010000278.1 GCA_031273705.1 Clostridiales bacterium | reverse complement strand
AACGAGATAACCCGAGATATTACAGTCGGGATCTGCAATACCGCGACTCTATCCTCCGATCTCTTTTTATCTTTTTTATCTTTTTGATCCTTCGCGGAAAGCTCTACAATAACATTAAGAGTCTTATTATTAAGCAGAGGGAAAGGACGGCTGCGGTCAATAGCCATTGGAGTAAGAATCGGGTAAACTGTACTTTTATAATAACGAGTCATAGTTTCACGCTGATTATCGTTTAACTCCTTAAAATTCAAAAACCTAATACCTTCTTTAGTAAGCGCGGGTAAAATAGATCTAATTAGGCAGTTATATTGATGTGTAACCGAATCATGTACCTTTCGGCTGATATGTCGCAATTGCTGACGTGGGGTGAGCCCTGACGGATCGTTTTTAGCGCGTTTAGACCCCGCCTGATCCCATAAATTGGAAACGCGCACCATAAAAAACTCATCCAAGTTGGACGCGGATATAGCCAAGAACTTTAATCGCTCCATTAACAAATTGCTTTTGTCTTGGGCTTCTTCCAAAACTCGATTGTTAAATTCCAGCCACGACAATTCGCGGTTAAAATAATATTCCGGATTAAAAAGATCCATAACAAATCTTCTCCATTATAAAATCTTCTCCATTATAAAATCTTCTCCATTATAAAATCTTCTCCATTATAAAAGTTTCTTCATTATAAAAGTTTCTTCATTATAAAAGTTTCTCCATTATAAAAGTTTCTTCATTATAAAATCTTCTTCTGCTTTACTATCGCTTTTATGCCGAACACCTCTTCAAAAAAATCACTCTTTAATTTGAAAGACCATTGCTCCAAGTGTATATTTTTATCCGTCGCAATGGTGACTATTAATTCGTTATCGGTAAGTTTCGCGTCTATTGTGTCAAACTTCTGTACGTGACTTTGATCCAGCGCGTCCGCCAATCGCAAAATAGCCGTTAATTTAGAAACGAGCACACGATTATATAAATCCAACTTGCTATATGACTCATCGGACGCCGAGGGCGTTCTATTCGCGTGATACAGCGCCAGATTGGCGATAATCTCGGTTTCGTATTGGTTCAGCCCCACAATCTCCGAACTTTTGATTATTTTATAAGAATGTTCATGGTGCTCGTTAAGGTTAATAAATTTTCCCACATCGTGCAGAATAGCGCCTATCTGCAGCAAAATCCGTTCCTTTTGACCCATCCCATGCAGTTTCTTCATTTTATCAAATATCTTTTGCGCAAAGCCGGAGACCAGATCGTAATGAGACTCCATAGCGTCATATTTTCTCGCCAATGTTCTGGCGGACAGCACAGCGTTTTTCCCAAAGTCCTTATTTATTAACGCGAACTCGTCAGCGCAAAGCATTTCAAATAATATAGCGTCTGAAAGCATAACATCGGCGGCAATAATCTTTTCGGCGTTCGTGAGTTTCATTAGATTGTTAAATATGCACATGGTCGGAAGCAATAGTTCGGCCTTGTCGATAGACAGGTTATAATCTTTTGAGGCGTTATGTGTAGATTTGTTAATTACTTCCTGATAAAAAGATAAAAATGTAGGTTTGGGTATGTTTGTTATCATTTCGTTATTTTCCACGCCTGTCAAACCCGATAGAACAGAAATCTCCGTCCCAGAAACAATAAAATGTTTTATATTATCCGGTACGTCATTTGTTAGTAAGTCCGTATAACTGTGTAAATATTCCTCCAGCACTATATAAAACTCGCCGGAGTATTCTTCTATATCGTCAAACAACTCGCTTATTCGCAAAGAGCCGACCTTAATATTTCGGGTAAGTAAAATTCTACCGCCTTGAAGTAGAGCTACTCCGATATTTCCTGAACCGATGTGTACCATCAGGGCGGAACTTATCACATCCACCTTGCTTAATCTAGTCAAGATTTTATATATATAAAGTTTCTCCTCTGTATCGTCGATTACATTGATACTCATGCCGGTTTTTATCTTTACCTGGTCCAAAAAATAATCCATGTTTGTGGCTTCGCGCACAGCGGTCGTCGCTAGTACGCGAATGTCTGTCACTGTGTATTCTTTGCAAATAAGCAGAAAATTCTTTATTATTTCGCAGGCTTTATCTACTTTTTCAAATGAAATCTTTCCTGTGTTAAAAGTATCTCTGCCTAGAGCGAGAGGATAGGTCAGACTCTCCAAGTATTTCATTTTATTTTTAGACAGTTGAGCTATTTTAAGTCGCAATTCACTGGAACCGACATCTATGACCCCGGCCAGAGAAATCTTCATTTTTTTAGGCATGACATTTACCTCTTTCCTCTATAACAGTGGCGACAGCAATCTGGACACAGACTCTCGTATACGGGTCCAATGCCCGCGAGTGGCATATTGTTCATATTCTATTTTGGAGCAATCCTCTATATCGCGCAAAAATTGATCCTCCAGCATTTTAGTAATCCGGGTGTCATAGATAAAGGCGTTGCACTCAAAATTCAGCTTAAAACTGCGGACATCCATGTTAGCCGTACCCACAGAGCACACCAGCGAATCTATCATTATAATCTTGCTGTGAACAAACCCTTTTTCATATTCATAACATTTCGCGCCGGACATTAGTAAATCGCCCAGATAGGACAGCCCCGCCCAATACACAAACGGGTGATCGGGCTTTGCGGGGATCATTATACGCACATCGATACCCGAAAGCGCCGCTATGCGCAAAGCCTCAAAAATACTGTCGTCCGGCACAAAATACGGACTTTGAATATAGATGGAATTATCCGCCTCGCCAATCATTTTTATATAAGCGTAAAGGATATTATGCTGGGCGGTATCCGGTCCGCTGGACACAATCTGCATATTTACGCCTTTGGAAGTATTTTTTATCTGCGGAAAAACGTAATCGGATATTCTTATATTTTGCCTTGAACAGAAGTTCCAATCCATTAAAAATCGCAATTCCAATTGTTTTACGGCGTCGCCTTTAAGACGGATATGAGCGTCCCGCCAATATCCAAAACGCTTTGTAAGACCCAAATATTCATTCCCCACGTTAAGCCCGCCTATATAGCCCACCGCCCCGTCTATGACGCAAATTTTGCGATGATTACGAAAATTTATACGAATAAAATGAGGCGGTAAAAATTCCGCAAAAAAACCTCCGGCTTTCATCAGCGGCTAAAAAAACCTGCGCGGAGTAAGTATACAACCCCTGCCGTCCACTAAAAAGCGCACATCCACGCCTTCGGCGGCTTTTTTCGCCAGGGCGTTTATCAGCCTTTGCCCGGTCTCGTCATTGCGAACAATATAGTACTGCAGATGAATAAAACGTTTCGCCTGCTTTATATCCAATAGTAATTCGTCAAACTTGTTTCCACCCTCAAAATACATCTTTACATGGTTATTAACAGTAAATGCCCCGTTACCGGAGAAGAAATTCAAATAAATCAAATCATTAAAATGCTCCGCGCCGGGTACATGCAAAATATTTTTATCGCTGATTAACGCGGATTGCTCACTTAAAAAAGAGTCCCCGCCCGCTTCAATATATTCGTCGTAGACTTTTTCGTCTCTTTTGGATTTTGAGTAAAACACATTGTGCTTTCGGCTGTCCAGCCCAATCATTAAGTATATTATAAACCCAAGGTAAGGAAGCAGTGTAATAACCATCAGCCACGCCCAAGTAACAACCGGGTTGCGACGCTCATAGAAAACAACCACCAAGCCAAACACAATATTAAGTACCACACCGATGGAAGGTAAAAGTTTAAGCAATTCTGATAAAAAAGAAATCAGGTCGTCGAACATTATGAGCCTCCGTAAAGCCAATTTTCTCTATTATACCATTGCTTGAAAGACTTTACAAATCACGAAAAATGGCTTGGGCGCAAAGAAAAAAGCAAAAAGCGGAGTATTCGGCTTTTCGCTACTTATCTTATTTTGTTATAATTTTCTGAATAATCAAGTGTCTATTAACCATCAATTTGCTAATACTATTTATATGTTAATACGATTTTTAATATTCGGAGCCGCCGGATGGATAATAGAAATTATTTGGACAGGATTCGTTTCTCTGATAAAAAAGGATTTTCGATTGACTGCCACAACATCTATCTGGATGTTCTTTATTTACGGTCTTGTTGTTTTTATGGGACCTCTCTGCGATATTTTAAACGCGCTGCCTGTAATTGCGAGAGGAGGAATATATACCTTATGCATATTTACGATAGAATATATTACGGGTGTGTGTTTGAAGAAGATCAAGATTTGCCCTTGGGATTATAGTGACTGCAAGTTTGCTGTGCGAGGAGTTATCCGATTGGATTTTGCGCCGGCCTGGTTTACTGTCGGTCTTATATTTGAAAGGATGCATATGATAATGCGCGGCATATAGATAGGCTTTGTCGTAAAATTAACTAATATAACCCCTTTTGAATATGATCCTTTGTAGATTAATAAAGGTCAATATTCTAGCGCGGAGGGGTTGCCTCATCAATGACTTAATCACTGACAAAATCCAATTACCGGACAATCTGGAAGATTTAAGTAGATTCGTTCTATTTACGAAAGAACGCCTAAAGTCTATGCGTGCGGAAATTAGGGCAATTAAGAAGTTGAATTTGGCAAAGGATTTGGAAGAACAAAAATGGTTGGAATTACAACAGTTAAGCGAAGCCCACATCGACGCTCAGGTTGTGCTTGGCACATTAATAAGACAAATTCCCAAGGTAAGCGGCGGAAAACACGGCAATCAGTATAAGAGTGGCAAAATTCCAGGTACTCTAAATTTTGGCAAATCTAAATTAAAGCAGATTGCGGATCTAGGTTTTAATTCTAACCAAGCATCTGATTTTGAGCTAATGTCCAGACATGCCGAGCTTGTAGAACAATCTAAACAGACGGCACGCAAGAGGTATAAAATAATTTCAAGTTATTCCGTTTTGGAAGATATTAAAAAACATGGGCTGACCGAAACTGAAAAATCTATAGCGCGTAAAAAAAGAGGCTATTATAAGTTTAGGAATATAATACTTTTTTTAGTAGAGTGGAGGATTAAGCATACGGCGACGAATTTTTCACGGCTAATTCTTAACCAACTCCATCACGAAAAAGATAAACGCAACTGGATACACAATTTAATTATAGTTATAAATTATCTTGAATCGATAAAAACCGAATTGGTCAACACAGATATTAATGAATAACTTTCCGCAAAAGGCTCCTTATAGGGGCCTTTTTCTGGTGTATGTCTTTATAATAGTTTTGTAAATCTCGTCCGGTAAATAAAGATCAATTTTTTTGATTTTTATTGACATAACGAGGCCGATTTGAGATAATAGCTTCATACTGTGATGGGAAAATATGTATGAGTAGTAAGATAGGTGGACAGGAAAATGCGAAGGCTAAGTGAAATATTCAATGAAGCAAAGAAAAAGCCACTAACAGTTTTGTTGGCTTTGATCTTTGTAGTGTTATTTGGGTACATATGTTACTCTAATGCTATTGTACTTCCATATTACCTAAACTCTGATTTTGCAGCAGAAACGTTTCTTATTTCTCGGGCTTGGCGTGAAGGAAACTTTTTGTTGAAAGATATTAAATATGCTGGAGATGGGATATTTCATGTTGCTATTACATTTATTTTTTATTATATAGAAAGTTTCTTTACAGGTGACTTAATGCTTGCTGCAATAATAAATATTGCTATTAAAGCGGCAATAGCGTTTGTACTTATATTCTGGTTATTACGGCAATTAAAATTTTCTAATGCTATTATTTTTTCTGCTTGTATTGTTTTTATGCTTTTAGGGAATATTTTGTTTTTCTCAGTAGCTTTATACACTTACCCCAATTATAATACTCCAATAACCTATGCTCTGTTGGCAGTTAATTTGGCTTTGCGTATGAAAACAAAGGAACATTTAAGTTTTATTGATTATACTGCATGGGGATTACTTTTATTTCTGCTTGGTTTATGGGGGTTTAAAGGTGTTATGTATATTTTTATACCATACACTGTTGTAGAAATAATTGATTTTGTGAAGAACCTTCATGGAACAACTAAGATTACCGATGTATTGAAATATCGTAGACAGATTACTTATATTGTCTTCACTGGGCTTTTATTTATAAGCGGTTTTATCTTTAACACTATTTGGAATAGTTATTTTCAAAATATAAACACAACCTCTGGATATCAGGTTCATAATATTGCTTCTATAGAATCTATGTGCAACCATATTATCCGTATTATCAGCAATATAATTTATGTTGTGGGATTGCCCTCTGGCGGCTTTGTGCTATCAAGTAATAAGTTGAAATTTATAGAGTATGTTATG
>JAISRJ010000222.1 GCA_031273705.1 Clostridiales bacterium | reverse complement strand
GTGCCTTACAGCGACGGACAAATTCGCCCGTCGCTAAGCAATCTATGGCGACCGGCTGTGTTTCTCGCAATAGTAGTGCCGCCGATTTACTTCCTTAACAAGAGATTTAACACGAATTTCTTTTTTTTAAACACCGGTTCCGAAGGTTCCCCTTTAGACATTCTCATAGATATTATGGGCAATCCGTGGTTTATAATCGGCTATATAGCGCTTTTATTAATTCTTTGGTTCTTAATGTATCTGCCCATTTATATTATCGATTCGCGACGCGGCAAAAGGAGACGGGGTTATATATGACATTATAGCGGTTTCATAAAACAAAATACAATCGAAAGCGAGGGGCGCGTTCCTTACCGCACACAATCGCGAAGGTTCGCGTCAATTATATGAAAACACTGGTAGTAGCCGAAAAGCCCTCTGTAGGCAGGGATATAGCGCGCGTGTTAAAATGCGCCGGCAAGGCGGAGGGATTTTTGTATTCGGACGATTATATTGTATCATGGGCGATAGGGCATCTGGTCACTCTGTGCGAGCCAGAGGATTACGATCCCGCGTTAAAGCGCTGGCGAATGGAAACATTGCCCATCGCTCCGCTAGATATACAACTTAAACCCATTGTAAAAACCAAAAAGCAGTTGACCGTGCTTAAAAAACTTATGAACGGCAAAGAGGTCGATTCTATAGTATGCGCCACGGACAGCGGGCGCGAGGGAGAATTGATCTTTCGCTACATATATCAAATAGTAAAATGCAAAAAGCCTGTAAAACGCCTGTGGATCTCCAGCATGACCGACTCGGCTATTCTGGCGGGGTTCTCCTCTTTAAAAGACTCGAGGGAATATGATTCTTTGTACGCGTCCGCTAAATGCCGTTCCGAGGCCGATTGGCTGGTTGGGATGAACGCGTCCAGGGCATTTACTATAAAATATAGAACCCTACTGACCATAGGCAGGGTACAAACACCCACTCTGGCTATAATGACAGCCCGTCAGAAAGAGATCGATCGGTTTGTGCCAAAGGATTATTGGGAGGTAGCCGCTTATTTTTGTAAAGATCTTCTTACAAAAGATAATTTTGCTGGAAATAATTTACCCCCCGGCTTGAATAAATCGATTTACTTTACCGGTACTTGGTTTGATCCAAAGACCAAAGACTCCAAGATTTTTGATAAAGAAAAAGCTGAGAACATAGCGAAAAGCGTTCGTAAAAAGCCCGGTATAGTTTTTGATATTCAAACAGAGAGAAAGAAGATTCCTCCGGGGCAGCTTTATGATCTTACGGAGTTGCAGCGCGACGCCAATAAACGCTTCGGATTTTCGGCGCAAAAGACTCTTGGCATAGCTCAAACTTTGTATGAAAAAAGAAAGTTAGTCACTTATCCCCGAACGGATAGCCGCTGCCTAAGTACTGACATGATTCCAAAACTTGAACCTACGTTAAAAACCCTGGACATAGAACCATATAAACCATTTGTCGCCTATGTGCTGGCTCTTAATGAATTGCCGATTACAAAGCGCGTTGTGGATAACTCCAAAATCTCCGATCATCACGCGATTATACCTACGGGTAAAAAGCCAAACTTACAGATACTTGCGGAGGACGAGCGGAAGATTTATGATCTTATAGCCAGAAAATTTATCGCCGTATTTTATCCGGTATACGTTTATGATATTGTAAAGATAATAAGTGTAGCCGAGAGCGAGAATTTTCTTACGAAGGGCAATATAATAATCCAGCCCGGCTGGACAGAATTATTTCCGCAGAGCGACAGTGAGGATATTCTACCGAATGTAAAAAAGGGCGATCCGTTATTGGTTGCGGACGCGAAGAGTATAGCTAAAAAGACACAGCCGCCTAAGCCTTACACCGAAGCGACATTGCTGTCGGCTATGGAAAACGCGGGACGTTTTACGGATAATGAAGAACTGGCGGCGCAATTGAAAGAGTCGGGATTGGGTACGCCCGCCACCCGCGCGGCTATTATCGAACGATTGCTTACTGTCGGGTATATTATCAGAAAAGGCAAGAACTTAACGCCGACAGAAAAAGGCATGAAGTTAATCGATGTTGTGCCGAGTGAATTAAAATCCCCGGAGACAACCGGTAAATGGGAAAAAGGGCTTTCCAGCATCGCAAAGTCAAATATGATACCCGAAAAATTCATGAGCAGCATTGGACGATATGTGGATTACATAATCAAGTTTGTTCGAGAAACGGAGTGCGCAACGGAATTTCCCATCGAGGAAAGGAAGCCTTACCGCCCAAAAAAGGCGGTCGCAAAGCGGTAATTCTCTTCCGGCGGAAGGGAATTAAGTTCGATTAGCAATTCAGGAGGCCTATATGGAAGAATACAAACGCAACCGATTTACTTTCGGTATAGGAACCATAGGGCGCGACATGGTTTATACCATGATAAGCATGTTTCTTACGTTTTACCTGACAGATGTCGTAAAAGCTCCGACCGCCAGCCTATGGCGGATTACGGGAATTATCCTATTTGCCAGGGTTTTTGACGCGCTTAACGATCCGGTTATGGGGCTGGTGGTTGACAACACCAGGACCAAATTCGGCAAGTTTAAACCTTGGATTGCGTTCGGCACGTTTGCTTCCGGTATACTTGCCGTTTTTATCTTTTGGGATTTTGATTTTGCCAAGGGTTCCGTTATAGCGCTCTTTGGAGCTCTATATATTTTGTGGGGAATAGCCTATACCACTAACGATATTTCCTATTGGTCTATGCTACCCTCTTTGTCTGCAGATCAAAGAGAGCGGGAAAGAATCGGTTCGGTGGCCCGTATCTGCGCCAATATTGGATTATTTTTTGTAGTAGCCGGTATACAGCCGATAACAGCGGCGCTTGGCAATGTTTTCGGAAGCCGTCAAAGAGGATATATGGCGTTCGTTACTATTATAGTAATTATTATGTGGTTGGGTCAATTGGTCACATTACTCGGCGTTAAGGAATCAAAAAGCGCTTCCTCCGCCGAACATACGTCGATTAAAGAGTTGGTGGACGTCATCTTCAAAAATGATCAGCTTCTATTTACCGCTGTCTCTATGGCGCTCTTTATGATAGGCTATGTCACCACGACCAGTTTTGGACAATACTATTTTAAATACGTCTACGGAGACGAGAATATGTATTCCATTTTCGCGGTTATCCTCGGCGTGTCTCAAATCGCGGCTTTGGCTGTGTTTCCGCTGTTAAGCAATAAACTTGAGCGGTCTAGGCTGTATCTGCTGGCAATCGTATTGGTCGCCGCCGGTTATATAATATTCTTCTTCGCCCCGACAAACACAATGCTGTTTATCGGAATCGCGGGCGTACTCCTGTTCGTCGGCGAGGCTTTCATTCAATTGCTGATGCTTATGTTTCTCGCGGATTCTGTTGACTACGGACATTGGAAGCTGGGCAAACGAAATGACAGCATAACATTTTCACTTCAACCTTTTATAAATAAAATGGGCGGCGCAATCTCCGGAGCGGTCGTTAATTCCGTAATCATTTTATCCGGAATAAAGGACGCCGACAGCGCCGCGCAAGTATCACAGGGCGGATTGTTTATAATGAAATCCGCCATGTTGCTCTTCCCGCTGGTGATTATAGTTATCAGCTTTATTATCTATCGCTCCAAATATAAAATCGACCGAAAGATGTATGAATATATTATCTGGGAGTTAGAGAAAAGGGAATCATAAGGGCGAGCGACGCGCGTCCGTCGTTCAATAATATTTCTCTATTACCAGCTTCCCCTTATCCCGCAGCTTTTGCGCCAGTGTGCCGATAGTAGCCCGGCGGACGCGCACGCCCACTTGCTTGAATAAAATGCTGTCGTGCGCGTCATTAGCCGCGTTACCTATATGCAAACGTATAACATCCGCTTCGTTCAGCATCACGCACAACCGCTGAACGGGAGTGTTATCCTCGTAATCCTCGCGGGATTCGTCCAGGATATTGCAGACTTGATTTAAAGTAATCGCTCCTTCCGTAGCCAAGTCCACGTTTTCAAGAAAATACTCCGGCGGGCTGCCCTGTGATAATCGAATATTCGAGGTTGTTATCGGCGTTTTTAATTCGCGGGAGATAATATCCAGCGTGGTGGAACCACATACAATTTTTTTGCCCGCCGCGTTTTTTATTATCCGCGCGTAAGCGTAATCCATAGCCGAGCTTGACGGCGGTCCCGTCAATAACGTCAGTTCGCTTGCTTCTCGGCAATGCAGCAGTACAAAAGTCGTGTCGTCCTCATAGCGGTTTGTCGAAAGCCTATGGCAGTAATCCACCACCCTTCGCGGCAGTTGTGTAACGTCGTCGTCCGGTTTTCTGTTGCGGTTAATAAAATCCGCCACGCCCTCCGACCCGATTCCGAATCCGTATCCATGCCCCATACCCGCCTGAGTTACGCCATCCGACGATAAAACCAACCCGTTTCCACGGTGCATCCAGCCGACCGACTCGCTGATTACCTCATAACCGGCGGTATATACTCGCGTTGTCAAAACACGCGCCCCGGCTGTGCGCAGTAAAAGGGGAGCGGGCGCTTCATAGGTGTAGACCGTAAATTGCCCGCTGTGTGAGATCAAAGCCGCCGAAAAAGCCGAAAACGGTATATTTTCGTTTCGGGCGCGATTCATCGAGGCTGCGACCATCTCCGCCGACGCTCGCAGCGACACCCCTCGCCGAATAAGTTCCATCAACCGCTCGGCACAGGCAATAGCCGCAATATTTGCGTATACGCCCGATCCGATGCCGTCGCATAACAGATATACCGTCCCGGTTTCGTTCCGATCACACAGATAATAATCGCCGCAGACTATATATCCGGTCTTTTTCTCCTGACAGACGTAATCCGCAAAGAATTTCATTCCGACTCCTCGCTGCCTTCATACAGGGCAATCAGCCGCTTTGCGATTTCTTCGCTTTGGGCAGTGCTCTTTCCCAAATAATGAGCCATTTCCTGCGCGAATCGTATCTGATGATCCAAAAACTCCCTGGCGTGGAGAAGAGTTTGGGCTTTTACCACATCCAATTGCTCGCGATCAAATTTCAACTTGGAAATATCTGAATATATACCCACATACTGCCCCTCGTCGCGCAAGGCATACAAAATTTCGTGATAACGTATGCCGTATTTCATCTGTATGGATTCAACCTTATCCGACGCTCCGACCGCGCCGAGCTGCAATTTCTCAAAGCCCTCGGCGTTTACCAAATAAGACACCCGCCGCCCCAATATACCGTTGTTGCACATAAACATCTTTTGAAAAGCGGGATTCATTTTTATCATACGCAGATCGCTGTCCACAATAACGACGCCGTTTGGAGTGGTATCAATTATGCGATCCGTGCGCTGCTGCGCCAACCGCCGCATGTAGGGCAGACACATCTCCGGCTCAGCCAAACCCCTGGCGATAGCTATCGCGTTTTCTTCACAGGTTCTATAGCCACAAGCCTCGCAGTTAAGCTGCAGAGCGGGATCGGTTTTTCCGGTCTGCGCGAAGATTTTATTTATCGTGTTTTCCGAAACAGGCGGCAGATTCGCGGAGTGTTCCTTAAAGTCCGCTTTATCTTGAATCTGATTCCGCGGCTCCGTATTCGTTTCGTTATCCCGAGTTGATTTCCAATAATCTATAATATTTTTGCGCCGTTCAAACAACATCTTTCCGCCGGGAAACGCCGGACCTCCGATACATCCTCCTTTACAAAACAACGGCTCTACATATCCGCGCCCGATTACGTTATCTTTATCAGCCAGAAAACTGATAAAATTCTCCGCTCCGGTTATTTTGAGATTCTCGCTGTCAGCAGAGTTCTTTATTCCGCCGGCCGTCAGCATACCGCCCTCCAGCGGGAACAAACGAGCGTCGCCCGGATTATGCACATGATCGAAGCCGCTCTCGACCGTGTTTTCCACATCGACGCCCTCGTCTTTCAGCCATTCATCCAATTCTTGGAATGTAATCACACAATCTGTGGCGTCGGTATTTTCCGGGCGTGTTATCTCCATCTTCTTCGCCGCGCAAGGTCCGATAAATACCACGGCGCAATTTTTGTAACGCTGTTTAAGCAATCGCCCGTGCGCTATCATCGGCGACACAATGGGAATCAATTCATCCGCGAATTGCGGGGTGTATTTCTCAATATAATTAACGACCGCGGGGCACGCGGTACAAATCGTGCCCTTTTGGTCCTTTTCAAAGGAACGCGCTGTAATGTAATTAGCGCCTTCCGCTGTTTCCGAGACATATTTAAACCCAAGCCCGCGCAAAAGCGACGGAAGACGATTGGCCAGCGAACCGCTGTAAACCGCCGCAAAGGATGGCGCGACGCTTGCCGCCACGCTCTGCCCCGACGCTATTAGTTCTTTCGCCTTATCTTTATCGGAACGGATTTTTTTCGCGCCTTGCGGACACTCTCGCACGCAAGTACCACACTGTACACACAATTCGGGTTGTATACGGGCTTGCCGTCCAATAACGCTTATAGCCTTAACCGGGCAAGCCCGAACACAGCGATAACAATCCTGGCAATTGGCGGTATCCGTATATACGGCGTTTATCCCGGTCATCAGATAACGCTCTCAATTTCCGCCACCGCTTTTTCAAATGTACAGCGTTCCAGCGTTTTTCCGTTTACTTCCAATACCGGTCCCTTTTTGCATAATTTTCCGCAGAAATTAGCTCTAAATTCAGTTTGAGAT
>JAISRJ010000088.1 GCA_031273705.1 Clostridiales bacterium | reverse complement strand
ATGGCGATGGGCGCGATCCTTGCTTTAGAAGCGGCTGGCGTTCGTGACGATTATTTTGTGGCGGGAGTAGACGCGACAATCGACGCGTTACAGTATATGAAAGAGGGCCGGCTTGACGCCACTGTTTATCAGAGCGCCGATGGTCAAGGCCGCGGCGCTGTGGACACGATGGTAAAGGCTCTCGAGAATTCTTTGACAGAGAATATGATTTGGATTCCATTCGAGCCGGTAACACCTGACAAAGTCGATGAGTACATAGCCAAGTGGGAATAAAATAACTCTTTTTGGGCTGTCGTAATAGGGGATACGGGCGACAGATTGTCGCCCGTATCCTTTTTGTGAATTTTGGAAGGGGTGTGTAGGTGCAGGATTACATCTTGAAGATGGAGCATATAACCAAGTCTTTCCCCGGTGTACTGGCTCTTAACGATGTGCAGCTTAACGTACGGAAAGGCACGGTTCACGCGGTTATGGGGGAAAACGGAGCGGGTAAATCTACGCTCATGAAAGTTCTCTTGGGTATCTACAAACAAGATTCCGGCTCGGTTACTTTTAAAGGTAAAGTAAGACATTTCAAAGGCCCTCAAGACGCCATGAATAATTCGTTGGCAATGATCCATCAAGAACTTAGCGGCGTTCGGCAATTGACTGTGGCGCAGAATATATTTTTGGGTAAAGAACCCACTTATAAAAACACCGGTCTGATAAACTTCAAAAAGATGCGTACAGACACCGCAAAACTTATGAAAGAACTTAATCTTAACATTAATCCCGACGCGAAGATGGGGGATCTTAGCGTCTCCCGCCAACAATTATGCGAAATTGCTAAAGCTGTTTCTTACAACGCCGATCTAATTGTTATGGATGAACCCACATCGGCTATAACCGAATCGGAGGTAGAGCTGTTATTCGCTATAATCAGAAATCTATTAGCTAAAAAATTAACTATTATATATATAACTCATAAAATGGATGAGGTTTTTCAAATCTGTGATGATATTTCCATATATAGAGACGGAACATATGTGGGGACTATCGCTACAAAAGATACTACACGTGACAAACTTATTGAAATGATGGTTGGACGAGAGATAACAAATATGTTCCCCAAAGAAGAAGTGCCGATAGGTAAGACACTTCTTAAAGTAGATAGACTCTCTTGCGGGAAGTTGTTCCAAGATGTTAGTTTTAAACTGCACCGCGGAGAAATTCTCGGAATGGCGGGGCTTATCGGGGCAGGACGCAGCGAGGCAATGGAAACCTTGTTTGGCATACACAAAAAAACATCTGGCAAAGTGTATATTAAAGGGAAAAGGGTTGAGATAAATTCTCCGCAAGACGCTATAAATCATAGAATGGCGCTACTGACCGAAGATAGGAAATTTAACGGATGTTTCCTGCCGCTGTCGGTGCAGTTAAACATTACGATTGCTTCTGTTCGTCAATTATGCAAAGGCTGGTTTGTGGACAATAAGCTGATGCATAAAAACGCGGTTGAAATGAAAGACGCCATGCGGATTAAAACCCCAAATCTGGAAGAGGTCATAAACAATTTATCCGGCGGAAATCAGCAAAAAGCTTTAGTTGGGCGCTGGCTGCTCACAAATCCTGACATTCTGATAGTGGACGAACCGACTCGCGGAATAGATGTCGGAGCAAAAAGCGAAATACACAAATTGCTTACTTCGCTTGCGAAAGACGGAAAGGGCATTATCATGATAAGTTCAGAATTACCTGAAGTTATGGGAATGAGCGATCGCATACTAGTTATGAGCGAAGGACGGCTTACGGGAGTTCTAAACCGGGAAGAAGCGACGCAAGAGAAAATATTGCATTTAGCCACACTCGCGATGGAAGACCAGAAAAAAGAGTTAACCGTTGAGAATTCAGATATGGAAGGAAGGGGTTAAGAATGACAGAAGCAGCCAGTAAATATATAAACAAAGAAGCTATCAATAGTTTTCTTAATAAATACGCTCTATACTTCATACTTCTCTTCATGATAATTGTTATGTCTGTTTTAAAACCCGATAACTTCCCCAAATTTAATAACTTTACTAATATAATGCGCCAAATGACACCTATCGGAGTTATGGCGCTGGGCGTTACGTTCTGTATAATCATTGGCGGCACCGATTTATCTGGTGGTTCGGTAATCGCGTTTTGTTCGGTTGTGGCGGCTCACTTGGCTCATCCGGGTTTGAACGGAGGTTCTCAGTTCCCTTTACTCATACCTATTTTGGGCGCTGTTCTCGCCGGTGGTTTAATGGGTTTGATAAACGGCGTCGTGGTGTCTTACGGTAATGTGCCGCCATTTATAGCTACACTGGGCATGATGAGCGTGGCGAGAGGCGCCGCGATGCTTATAAGCGGCGGTCGTCCCATAGGTGATTTTAACTCGACCTTCAAATTTATCGGCGGCGGCATGGTCAGAATACTCCCCGGAATCAAGGCTATCCCCATGCCTGTTATCGTATTTATATTAGCCGCGGTCATAGCCTACATACTTTTACACCGTTCAAAATTCGGTACTTATGTCTACGCCATCGGAGGCAACGAACACGCGGCTCGCGTTTCGGGCATCAGCGTGGATAAGATTAAATGTTTTGTGTATATTCTGGCGGGCATGTTCTACGGAATAGGCGCGATTATCCTTACATCCCGTCAAGAGTCGGGCAACCCCGCGTCGGGTCTTAGCTACGATATGGAAGCGATAACTTGCGCGATTATCGGTGGATCCAGTTTCTCGGGTGGTATCGGAAAAATCAGCGGAACATTTTTAGGGGCGCTCTTCATGGGTATTTTGGCAAACGCCATGACAATGATGCAGGTAAACCCAAACTGGCAGATGATTGTTAAAGGTTCCGTAATTATCGGCGCCGTACTTTTCGATATGATGAAAAACCGCAAGAGGACTTAATCGAGCAAGTAAAAATATTTAATAACCAGAGGAGATGCGGGTAAAAATGAAAAAGGTTAGAATTGGCTCCATAGGTCTTGGCCGTTTAGGGTATGAACACGCCAAGAATATTTCCTCTATGGTTCCTAACGCCGAACTGGCGGCATTGTGCGATGTGGATACAGATAAATTAGCGGTGGTGGCTGAGGAATTGGGTGTGGAAAAAACCTACTCCGATTTTGCCGATATGTGCGCGAATCCCAACTTAGACGCCGTTGTTATCGTATCGCCGTCCAAGTTCCACTCGGAACACATTCGCGTAGCTATGGAAGCGGGCAAACACGTCTTTTGTGAGAAACCTCTGGATGTGACTGTAGAAAAATGCCTTGAGACCGAAAAAATTGTGGAGTCCCATCCTAACAGCCTTTTTATGTTGGGTTTTATGCGCCGGTATGATGTATCCTACCAAAAAGCCAAAGCCAAGATAGACAATGGGGATATAGGCCGTGTCGTTTTGGTTCGCAGCTATACTCAAGATCCCAAAACTACAATAGAGAGCACTTTAAAATT
>JAISRJ010000086.1 GCA_031273705.1 Clostridiales bacterium | reverse complement strand
AATCTTTCAGTAGACGAGTGCCAAGCAAGGGCTTACGCAACACCGTAAAATAGGATTGTATGTGATTTTTCGCATCGTTACTATGCAAATATTCGGTTTTACCAAGCCAATCCACCTTGCTTCCCCATGTGAGACCCCAAAAATCCATATTCCTAACCTTTGCCCAGTCGAAGCATTCCTTATACGGATAAACCGGACCGAAGCAGGTGTCATTCGTCAAAACAAGCTCATCATACTCCTCAAGCTTGTCCCACCCAATGTATTCGATCGCTTTTTTATGCGCGATGATATCCAATCCCTTATTTTCACGGACAAAGACCTCGTCGGCGATTGCTTCAAGCTTTTCCCTTCCCTCAGGTGTCAGCTTTCCATTCACAACGCAGTGCAGAAATGCAATGTTTTTTCGCAAATCGTTCAGTTGGTAAGGTATATAGTCATCAATAACGCCGTCTTTGTCGTATATGCAATATATACAGGCACGTTTTGAATTGTCAGATAATATCATTTCTTGTTTCTCCTAATAATGTCTTTAAAAAAATCTATTATCGCTCTTAACGGTGCGGTAATTTTCCAAGAGGTTGAAGCATAAACGTACATGCGTTCAGCTACCGCGTTGTTCCGCTCGGCTATCGCGTTGTCCCGCTCGGTTACCGCGTTGTTCCGCTCGGCTATCGCGTTGTCCCGCTCGGTTACCGCGTTGTCCCGCTCGGTTACCGCGTTGTCCCGCTCGGTTACCGCGTTGTCCCGCTCGGTTACCGCGTTGTCCCGCTCGGCTATCGCGTTGTCCCGCTCGGCTACCGCAGCTGTTACTTTCGGATTCACACCACCTTGCAGTTCGCGGGCTGCTTCCGCCAAATAGGGTCTAACATCAAATATATCGTCTACCGGAAGTAGCAATGAAGGCAAGTAATTTTTAAAGGATTTTTCCGGCAGGTCAAGTGTTTCTTGAATCAATGCAACATAGCGTTCTCGTGTTTTATCAATATGCTCAATAAGTCTTTTATTCTTTGCTGAAACAGTTGAAATACTCCGCCCAAATGTTTCCAATGCACTTTCCAGTGACTGACCGGTGTTTATTGTTTCCGCTAAAAATCCTTTCACCGTTTCGCCGCGAAAATCATGCATTACACAAACCCCCGGTATGCCCATAGAAGCCGCACAACCGATTCCGTGTACTCTTGCGCCGATGACTATATCAAAGCGATTATATATGTCGTGATAGTCTTTTCCGTCAAACGAATACAAAATTTCCGTGCCGGGAAAATCACTGTAAGCAAAGGGCATCTCATCAATGTAATGGCAGATCAAAGAGAAAGTAAACACACTGTATCTGTGTATTAATTCACGATATAAAGCAAGCAAATAGTTATACGTTTCTGCCGTAACACAATTATTTATTTCGGATCGAACGTTGTCACAGGAGTAAATTAATCCAATATGAGTTGCTGCTTCAATCATGCGGATTTTTTCGGCAGGAGAACTACAAATCGATGGACAAGGCAAATACTGAGGTGACTCTACATACTCATGAAGCAGTTCCACGAATTCCGGTGCTCTTACGGTAAACAACTTAAATCGGTCAAGATTCCTCAAGATGAGCGCACAATTATCCTGTACTTTATTTCCAATACCCAGAGCAATCACAGGCAAATTATATTTCTCAATAACTTCATACAAATCAAAGCATCTGCTATTTGACCACTCCGGCGTTCCGGCAAATACAACAAGGTCAATAAATTGACCATCGGTGTTTAACTTAAATGAATTGTCTCTTAAGCCTATTCTAAAATTCGCGTCTGCCAAAAATGACTGACTATTCGCCATATTTAGCTTAACATTACGCAAACCATTTTGAGGTTCCATATCCGTCCTTAAATCTGGATGACGATTATAGATAATTGCGTTAAATCCTTCAGGTAAAGCAATTTTCATCAAGTTGATAACACCAAACAATATAAACTCATCGCCAACATTCCATTGTCGTGTAGTGGAAAAAAGAATATTGCGCATACCCTACAAATCCTCCTCAATAACTCTATCAACCAGCTCAATCACCTGTTCCACCGTAACTAAATCAATACATTCGCAAGATTCTTTTTGGTCATACCTAACAACACATCCAAACCTCTCCTGTAGCATATATTCCCTGTTCCAATCGCAATTAAAGCATTTCGTCCTTGTAAATGCACACCGCGGCAATTTGTCTCCATCTTTAATGTCTTCAATATGATAAGGTAGAAAGCGGTTGAAATGCCAACCGCCCGCTATTGCAACCGAAGGCGTATTGACCGCCGCCGCGATGTGTACACCGCTTGTGTCGTTACTGATGACAAACTTTGCATTGCCAATGATGTCGATCACATCTGAAATGGATGTTTTTCCAATCAAGTCCACAACCGTAGATGCAGTTCCGAAATAAAGGCTCTGCTTTAGCCTATCCGATACCGATTGCTCATTCTCTGAACCGAGAATTACAGCTGTCAGACCGGTCTTGGCTAAAATATGCTCCGCTACCCGTGCGAACCTTTCCGTTGGCCACATCTTTTGTGCGAGTGAAGCACCCGGAAAGAGGACATAATAATCTCCCGCAATAAATTCCTGTTTTCCATAGGGCAATTTTGGCATGATTGTTTTATAGCCAGAGTTCGTGATTCCGCGTACAAAGACACCATAGCAATCAAATTCGCTGACATTACCTCGGGGGTACGGAACAAATTGGTCGTATATGAATTTTGTCATATTTACCCACTCCGGGGCAGAGTTGCTGTTATGCAAAAGAGGTTCAATGGAAATACGCAGGTTGCATTTTGCTGCGGCGGCAAGAATATCAACAATCGGATATTTGGATAGCTGTGGCTGAAGTAATATATCGTATTTTTCGCTTCTGAGTTGGGCTATAAGTGGTTTCATACGGTTCCAATCTACAGCTTCCGGCCTAAAATCAATACTGATTATTTTATCAAATACACCCAGTCGCTCAAAAACCGGGCGAGAAATAGAAAGGCAGACAACTGTCATGGGAACACCTTTATAATACTCACGGATAGCAAGCGCCGCACTTGTAAACATGGTACAGTCTCCAATTAAGTCAAGGCGAAACAGGATCACTTTATTGCTTTTGTACTTAAAGTGAAATTTGGAGCCAAAGGCATATTTTAAAAAAAAGCGCTCGCCTTTGTTTTCCCTTTTAAAAAGCCGTTTTACTTTTCCCATTATTCGTCTCAGCTTTAGTAATATCCTTTTCATTGAGCAAGCGCAATCCCTTTCTTATTCAGTATTCGATCAATAATATTGGTGGTGGAAAGCCCCTGTTCAAGCTCAATAAATTCCGTTCTTCCACCGTAGGTTTTTATAAACTCACTGCCTGCAACTTCTTTGCCATACCACTCCTTACCTTTTACCAGCACATCCGGCTCAATTTGCTCAATTAACCACTGAGGAGTATCTTCATCAAACGGAATTATATAGTCGACATAACGAATAGCGGCAA
>JAISRJ010000248.1 GCA_031273705.1 Clostridiales bacterium | reverse complement strand
CAGCAATACTGCCGCTAACGGCGCAAATATGGTCAAAACAATAACGAACGGATTTGTTAGAGAAAACAACGATATAAGCCAGGTTACCGTCGAGGCTTTGTCTTGCGCGTCAAAATAAGCGGGAAGTATTACAGTTATCAGATAAGCAATCATGATTAATGCCGAACCCAGCCAAAATCGTTTAAGTTGTTCCTTTAGCAAAGCGATATTAATCATAGCGGCACCTCTTTCGATTGCTCAGTCTCATACATAAATACTTCTTCTAACGTTAGCGGCAAAATATCCATTACCATTGGATTTAAAGCTTGCAAATGCTGGATAACATCCGATTCTTTCCCTCGAATAACCATAAGATACATACTACCGACTTTCTCTTTACGGAGTATAATTAAATTCTGAAGTTTTTCAGAAATATCCGTATCATCCACCGGGAAAGCAATTTGAACTTTATGAACGTCTGTCTTTAAATCATCCAAGCTGCGCTCTATAATCATGCGCCCGTTTTTCATAATACCCACGCTATCGCAGATTCCATCCATTTCCTTTAGATTATGAGAGGAAACCAAGACCGTCATCTCACGAGCGGCGACGTCTTCCATCATAATACTTATAACTTGGCGACGCACTATAGGATCTAATCCATCCAGAGGTTCATCCAGTATTAAAATGTCCGGCGTTACCGCCATTACATAAGCGAACATAACCTGTTTTTGCATACCCTTGGACAATTTGTTCAGCTTGCGCCCGCCGTCCAAGTTAAATCCTTTAAGTAAAGAATCAAATCTGTCTTTATTCCAAGTCTTGTATATCTTACTGTAAAATCTGGCCAGAGCGTTGATAGTATACGATGGAAAAAAATACAAATCGTCGGGTATATAGCCGACTCTCTTCTTTATGTCCACATTGTCAAATACTTTCTGACCGTCTATAGTAACTTCTCCGCCATCTTGAGAATAAATACCCGCTAAATGTTTAATAATCGTAGTCTTGCCCGAGCCGTTTACGCCCACCAATCCATAAACCGATCCTTTGTTTACACATAAATTAAGTTTATTCAATGCCGTAAAGTCTTCAAATGTCTTAGTAAGTTCAGTTACTCGTATCACGTACTTCGCCTCCTTCCCAACTGTGCAGAAAATCTGCAGCAAATTGAATAATGTTATCTTTGGTCTCACCTAAGTACAGTAACTCCAATAACATCTTCTCCAAATGAGAATGAATCTTCTCAATCTCCGCCAGATGATTTCTAGCGTCTTCGGCAGCGATAAAATTACCCTGACCTGAAACAGTGTAAAAATATCCCTGACTTTCCAACTCACGATACGCTTTTTGGATTGTGTTTGGGTTTACAGCCAGTGTCTTAGCCATGTCGCGCACGGATGGAACCCTTTCGTCCTTCGCAAGAACATTACTTAGAATTAATCGCTTAAAATTATCGATTATCTGTTCATAAATAGGCTTGCGATTCTTAACATCGATCTGGAACATTGTTCAGCTCCTTTCTGTGTAACGAGTGTATTATATCACATAGTACATCTGGACACAATGGTAAATCAATGGTAAAATAAAAAATGTAGGGGTGGTACTTATGATTCGATGGATTCTGCGCACGACGGCATTTTATTCGGATGGGGTCTGTTATAAGAATAAGGATATTATTATTGAAAATGGCCGTATATCGGATATTAGGGATAACGCGAAAGATGAAGAAGCGGGAGATCTTTCGGGCTTTATTGTTCTGCCTGGGTTTATTGACATTCACGTGCATGGCGGAAATGGATTCGATACAATGGACGGCACTTATAACGCGATCAACACTATTTCTGTTCACAAGCTTAAAGAGGGCGTTACGGCGTTCTGCCCAACTACGCTTACCGCCCGCCGAGAGCGCATGATTAAAGCAATAGACGCGATTCGCGTTTCTATGAAAAGGGGAGTAGCCGGCGCAAAGGTACTGGGCGGATTTTTAGAAGGGCCTTACATAAGCACAAAATACGCGGGCGCTCACCCGACGGAACACATAAAGAAGCTATCGATTAGCGAGGCTTCTCAATTGTTAGAACTTGGGCAAGGCTGTATAAAATCGATAGCTGTCGCGCCGGAGCTTTTGCACGCGATAGATTTTATTGGGCACATGAAACAACTTAATGTAAACGTGCGGATAGGTCATTCCAACGCGAGTTATGAAGAAGCTACAGCCGCGATAGAATGCGGCGCGAATACAATAATACACACATTTAACGCAATGAGTCCCTTCACACATCGTAATCCTGGAATGGTCGGGGCAGCGCTGGAAAATGATAAAGTTTACGCGGAATTAATATGCGATTTTGTTCACACACATAGAGCGGCTGCCAAGATCTTGTTTCTAGCTAAAGGACCAGAAAAAATTATTTTAGTTTCAGACGCAATGCGAGCCACGGGGATGCCTGATGGTAAATATATGCTGGGCGAGTTATCGACCACGGTGATAGACGGAACCGCCCGAACTGAATCCGGCAGTATTGCGGGAAGCACCCTAACTATTTTGCAAGCGGTAAAAAATATGGTTAGCCTAGGCGCAAGTTTCGAGGACATTTCCCTTATGGCTTGCTCTAACCCGGCAAAGGCAATCGGTGAGTTTAAAAATATCGGTTCTATTGAAATAGGAAAATCGGCGGATATTATAGCGTTAGACAGGGATTTGAATTTGCAATTTTGCTTGGTGGGAGAATAGGTTGCCCCAGATAAAAAAAATTAAATCAAAAAAAGCGCGTCCATTTATAAAGTGGGCGGGAGGGAAGTGTAGGATTTTATCAGAAATCCAAAAAAAATATCCTCCCGGATTGGGTGAATATTATACAAAGTATGCCGAACCCTTTGTTGGCGGCGGAGCGGTATTTTTTGATATTGTAAATAATTTTCAGCTGAAAGAAATATATATCAGCGATCTCAATCGCGAGTTAATTTATACATACAAAGTAATTCGAGATAGAGTAGACGATCTGATAAACTTGCTTAATGAGTTAGAGAACGAGTATTTGACCGCAAATTCGGACACACGCAAGCAGATATTTTACAGCAATAGAAATCATTTCAACTTACTTATATCAAAGCTCAGCCAGTATCCGGCCAATGACCCGAAGCTTGCCGCGCTGTTTATTTTCTTAAACCACACATGCTATAACGGGTTATATAGAGTAAATTCTAAGGGCAAGTTCAACGTCCCCCAGGGAATATATAAAAAACCTGTTATTTGCAATGAATTTAACTTACGAATGGTATCTGAGAAGCTGAACAACGTATCTATAATCTGCGGAGATTTTAAATTATCCGCAGATTTTATAGACGAGAATACGTTCGTTTATTTTGATCCTCCGTATAGACCATTAAGTAAAACATCCAGTTTTACAGATTATGCTTTGGATTCCTTTACGGATAAAGAGCAAAGGGAACTGGCTTTATTCATTGATAAGATGAGCGAACGCGGAGCATGGATACTCGCAAGCAACTCCGACCCCAAAAACGTCGATACGCACGACGACTTTTTTGATTCTCTTTACTCAAAGCACGAGATAAACCGCATCCAATCCTCTCGCGCGATAAATTCAAAAGCCTCGTCCAGGGGGCGTATCGACGAGCTGCTGATAAAGGCGAAAGGGGTTTACGGTTAACTCGCACCGTTAGGCGCATAGCGTGAGAAGCCCTCGCTTTAAGTGACAACGGCCTAAGCGGCGGGAGTATGTCACCCGACCGGATATTTTCACAACCCCATCCCTTCAGCAAACGTCTCGGCGTCGAATGGTTGAATATCGTCAATCGCCTCGCCGGTACAGATATATCGGACGGGGATTTTTAATTCATTATGAATAGCAATAACTATACCGCCCTTTGCGGTGCCGTCTAATTTAGTCAAAATTATTCCGCTGATATTTGCGGCTTCTTTGAATATTTTGGCTTGCTGCAACGCGTTTTGTCCGGTAGTAGCGTCTAATACTATATATACTTCCTGCTTCGCTTCGGGGAATTGGGTTGACAGTATGCGAAAGAGCTTCTTTAACTCTTCCATTAAATTTTTCTTATTTTGCAGCCTGCCCGCGGTGTCACAGACTAAAATATCGCTCTTTCGAGACTTGGCGGCGGCTACCGAGTCATAAATAACAGCCCCGGGGTCTGAGTGTTCTTCGTGCCGTATCATCTCCACGCCCGCTCGCTCACACCAAATACTCAACTGGTCTATAGCCGCCGCCCGAAATGTATCCGCAGCCGCCACTAAAACTTTCTTCCCATCCGTTTTATAAAGGTTTATCAACTTGCCAATCGAAGTCGTCTTCCCCACTCCGTTTACCCCTATAATCAATAAAGCCGTCGGGCTGACGAACCTATCTGATCCGGAATCGTTTTCCACCCGCAGCAACTTGCTTATCTCTTCCCTCAACAGACGTTTTATATCGGATGGATCGGAAACCTTCTCAGCTTTTACTCTCTTGCGCAAAATCTCTATTAGACTCAGCGAAGTGTCCGCGCCAATATCGGCTAAAATTAAAAATTCTTCCAATTCATCAAACAAATCGTCGTCTATAGCTTTAAATCTTGAGAATAGACTTTCCAGCTTTGACGAAAATTCTTTTCTGGTTTTATCAAGACTGCTGATCACTTTTTGAAATAAATTAGCCATAGGCCCTCCGTGGAATATCATTTAGAAATAATTACGCCGGCTCTTCCAGCCTAACAGACACCAACTTAGAAACCCCCACCTCTTGCATTGTAACACCGTACAAAACGTCGGCGGCGACCATTGTGCCCTTTCGATGGGTAATCAAAATAAATTGAGTTTTATTGGAAACAGAGCGGATATACTCAGCGAATCTATTTACATTAGCCTCATCCAAAGCCGCCTCTATCTCATCCAAAATGCAAAACGGCGACGGCTTTACACGCAGTATGGCGAATAAAAGAGCGGCGGCGGTTAATGCCCTTTCCCCGCCGGATAACAATGACAAACTCTGTAGATTTTTCCCCGGGGGTTGAGCGGCAATATCAATGCCGGATTGCAGGATATTATCCTCGTCGCTCAGGACCAATCTAGCCTTGCCCCCACCGAACATTTCACTGAAAACCTCGTTGAAGTTCTTGGAAATTATTTCAAACTGCTCTCTAAACTGCTTTTCCATCAATTTCGTGAGTTCTAATATTACCGAATTTAACTTTTCCTCGGCGGACAAAATATCCGCTTTTTGACCGGACAAAAACTCAAATCTTTCGCTTGTCGATCGATACTCTTCTATAGCTCCGACATTAACCTCCCCTATCGCGGTTAATTCGGATTTTAATCGGCGCTCTTCACGCTTTAACTGTCCCTGTGTCATTTCCAGGTCTTTAACTTCTTTCGCGATTTGCGCCGTAACCTTATATTCGTCCCACATATCGTCGTACAATCGCCTGTTATCGGCTTCTATATGTTCTTTTTTCATATTAAGCAAAGCAATATCATTTCCCAATTGATTCAATTTTTCCGAAGAGTGGCGAAGCTTTGACTCTAACTCTACCCCGCGAGATTTCAATTGATCCTTTTGTTCACTCACCGCTTTTATTTCACTTGTAATAGCTTCTAAACTCTCACCGGTCTTTTCCAGTATTAATTGCTTTTCAATAATATCCCGCTCTTTTATTTCTCTGTCCTTAACGCTCTTTTCAGTTTCCCCCTCAAATTCTTTCTTTTCAGCGCTCGCTGTTTCCAGCTCCTTCCGCAATTTTACCATACTGTTTTTACTAAACTTATATCTCTGTTCAAAGCCGCTGATAGCAACTTTTAGATCTGTCAAAGCTTTTGCGCTTTCGTCGCGCCGGGTTCGTTCTGTCGCCATTGTAGATTGATGAATATCCTGCTCTTCAGTTAAATTGACTATCTCTTTTTCCAACTGCAAAGCTTGCGCCCGCAAGGGATCTATCGCCGACAAGGCTTCGGATTCTTTTTTAGCCAAAGTCGCGGATTCGGCCTTAACATTCATCAATTTCTTATTAATATCAATGATTCGTTCTTCCAAACGCTTACAATTATTCTGTCTGTTATTATTCTCCAATAACAAGCCTTGCCATTCTTTTCTAAATTCCTCAACTTTTCCGGAATCGGACTTAATTTGAGTTTTTAGCTTTTCAACTTCAGATTGCGTGGCATTCGTCTCTTCTCTTAACTTTAAAATTATAAACTTTAGTTCGGACAATTCTCTCGTTCTCGCAAGCACACCGGTGGATTGTCCGGACAATTGTCCGGACAATTGTCCGGACAATTGCCCGGGCGATTGCCCGGGCAACCGCCCGCGTTGATTTCTTGAGCCGCCTGATATTGAACCGCCCGGGCTGAACATCTCACCGTTTAATGTAACCAGTGGATAAGAGCGTTTGTATTTCCTAGAAATTACCAGCGCATTCTTCGCGTTATCTATAATTAATATTCCGCCCAACAAATGCGCAAAGGCGTTTTCATATTCCGGATCATACTCTATCAGATCTTTCGCAATCCCGATTACTCCAGTCTGCGACAGCAGATCATTTTTTTCTTTACCCAAATCTCGTGACTTTACAGCGTTAAGCGGTAAAAAACTCGCCCTGCCCTCTCCGCTTGAGCGCAGATATTCTATAGCGCTTAACGCATCTTGTTCTGTCCGCGTAATAATATCCTGGACAGAGCCGCCCAAAGCCGTTTCAAAGGCCGTTTCATATTCTTTAGCAATCCTCGCCAATTCCCCGACCGCTCCACAAATGCCCTTTTGAATTGACTTGCGTTTTAAAACAGCCTTTACCCCACGATGATAACCTTCATATCCTCGTTCGAGTTCATCTAAAGCCTTGTGCCGGGATTCGGCGTCGCCTAACGCCTTTGCCTTCTCAGCGGCAACTTTTGAAGCGCCTTCTAACCGCTCATTTAATCTGACGCAATTTTGCTCCAACATTTTTATGTTAGAAAGCAAGCGCTCCATCCTTACAGAAATTTCGTTATATAAAAGTCTGGCGTCTTTCAGTTCAGCATGATAATTTCGCTCTTCTTCCCGGCAATTTTCCGCTTCTTCTTCCAGCAATCCGCGCCGCTCCGATGAAATTTCTATCTGATCTTCCAAACGGCTAATCCGGTTCTTTATCTCCATAGAGTTTTTCATGCGAAGGATCAACTGTGCGTTTATCTTTTCAAACTCCTGATCTCTTTCGGCTATATTCGCGCTTAATTCATCAAAAGCCGCTTGCCCGCTTTGCAGAATCTCTCGTTCAGATATTAATTTTTCGTCTAATTCGTTTTGTAACGCCCGCTCTTCTTCAAGACCGACTTCCTTTTTTTCAATCAGTTCGGAATGTCTATTAATATTCGCGCTAAGCCGCTTCTCGGTCTGCCGCATATTATTAATCTGTTCTTCGGCGACTTTGATATTTATTTCCGTCTGCTCCAAATTTTTTCTCAATCGGTCTCGTTCGTCGTTCTTTTCACTCAAATTTAAATCCACAGTTTCGGATTCCCGATCCAAAATCGTTCGTTCGTCATTCAGCTGCTCAATTCGCAGCTGTTCTGATTCAATTTGCCTGTTTATAACTTTGATATTTTCCGTTAATTCCGCAAGCTGTCCCTCGGCGATTGCAATCTGTGAAAGAAAAAAATTCACCTGTACGATTTTCAACTGTTCTTTCAAACTTAAATACTGTTTCGCTTTTTCGGACTGCTCAAACAGCGGGGCAATGCGCCCTTCCAGTTCTTGAATTATATCTTCAACACGCAGTAAATTTTGCTTTTCCCGCTCTAACTTTGCTAACGCGTCCTGTCTTCTCGACTTAAATTTTACAATCCCAGCGGCTTCCTCAAAAATATTACGTCTATCCTCCGACCGGGCGCTTAAAATTTCGTCAATCTTCCCCTGCCCTATTATGGAATAGCCTTCGCGCCCGATACCCGTATCCATAAACAATTCATGTATATCTTTCAGTCGGCACGCTTCGCCATTTACTTTATACTCTCCCTCACCGGATCGATACATACGCCGAGTAACTGTAATGTCCGTATATTCCAGATTCACACGATTGTCAGAATTATCCAGTACCAGAGATACTTCAGCAAACCCCAGTGAGCGTCTGTGCATGGTTCCGGCGAAAATTATGTCTTCCATCTTACTTCCGCGCAGACTTTTCGCGCTTTGTTCGCCCAAAACCCATCTCACAGCATCCGAAATATTACTCTTACCGCTGCCGTTTGGACCGACTACAGCCGTTACGCCCAGGTCAAAGTCCAGTCGGATTTTTTCGGGAAAAGATTTAAAACCTGTTAATATCAGCGATTTTAAATACATTCTAGTGCGACCTCCGTATAAGGACAGCTATAGCAATCTCAAAAATAAACGGAGAAAGTATTTTTGTCTATTTTTTGAAACCCCTGCTAAATCTTTCTCACAATGTATCGATCCCATATAAACTGAATTTTGTATCGAGAATTTTTTATATTGGCCATCAATTCCGCGCGGCAGTCTTTTAGCAGCTTTAATTCATTGGATTTTATCGCAGAATTACCGAAATTTGCCTTATTATATATCAAGACAAGATCTCCCATAAAGATCCGCTCATTTTTGAAGGCGAATCGCTTACCCACGCGCCGCGCGTAATTAAGCGGCGTTTCCGTGCCATAAAGCGGATAACGCAGATAAGCCGCCATTTTTATTATCTCCTGAAACAGCGCGACGACTTGATCCTTACGCGACATTTTCTTAATCCGGCGATTGCGCAAAAAAATCTTCATTGCTCCGGAGCAAAACGCTATCGACAGATAACCAACCATAACAAGTACCGCAAACATTATCACCGGATTTATAACGCGCTTATTCTCTGACTCGTCAGTATTGGTCTCCACCGGCATAGACGCCGCCGGTCCCGTTGGTATAAACAAACCCGCCTTATCGCCTAGCATATCTTCTATATATTGCTCGTTATACGGGTCAGCCGCGAATTCTGGCGTAAACATCGAAGAATTGGGGGTACTGTTATCATCGCTCATGCCCACACTATACGGAGCTGTCGGCTCAAACGGCACCCAACCAAAGCCCTCAAAATACACTTCTACCCAGGCGTGAGCCTGCATATCGGTAATTTGATACACTCTTGGGCGGCTCTGC
>JAISRJ010000338.1 GCA_031273705.1 Clostridiales bacterium | reverse complement strand
CGAAACACAATATTTTATGCCAAAAAATTGTGTCAAATAATGGTCGTAGTTGATGGTGCACGCTTGCAGCTTTGAGCTAAGAAACTCATCAATCTTACTTGTCATTTGATGTTCAATTTTCGCTCATAAAGATTAAGCAATTTTAAATAAGCTCCATTTGCCCCTTGTAGGCAGCTTTAAAACGTCTTACCTTTAATTCTACAGCAACAAGTCAAGTCAAGATGCGAGCAACTCAATTGTGACGATAGCTTCATCACAATCAATCCTAACATTGTAGCGGATATCAACAAGCACTATATGCTTGATGACATTACAGGAGTTTATGAGAGCTTGTGTGTGGGGTGTGCCTGTCTTTCAAGGCTCCCCACCTATCCACCCATCAAACCTCCACCTCCAAAGCCTCCCCCATCTGCCAAGCGATCTCCGCCCTTTAACTGCCCGCCCACTCAAGCACTCACACCTTCACACCTTCAGCCCCCGTATCTCGGATTTTTGGTCGGCGGTAAATCGGCGTGATTCGGTCATCTTCTGCAATGCCTTATTACGCACCCACTTCGACTGTGCTTGAACTTCCTGCAAGGTTTGCCCATAAAAGCGGACGGCGGCTTCAGCGTAAAGCCACGCCATCGCCATTTTGACATAGTAGCCATCGTGTTTGACTGTCCGCAAAGCCGCAAAAACGCAGTCGATATACTCCGGCAACAGGAAATTCGACATCAGCATGATTATTCCGTAGCGAACAGTAAACTCATGTTCGCTCGAAAGAGCCTCAACCGCGAAATCCCACCAAAATGGCGTGGCATACTTTTTATTTCGGACTACGAACATGTCAATTGCGCCCCAACTGTCGCAAAGCGTCAAGTATCGCCTAGTTAAATAGCGGCGTTCTTCATCGCTGAATGCACCATAGCCGGTCATTAAGCCAACCAGCAGCACTTCCTCAAAAGAGGATGCGTTTATGCTGTCCATCAACGACAAGAGTGACTCTGCGCTAAGCCCTTTAGCGTGGCTTTTTGCAATCCTACGCAAATCCGGGGTGCGAACACCCATAACTTCAAGTGCGGTGTTCACTATGCGCTTGTTAAATTCGGCGTATTCTTCATTGCCAACCGCCGCCGATTGCAGCTCAAGGCGGAGAGCGGCGAGGGTTTCGGTTATGCTCATTTCGCGTTATTCTCCCCACACCACTTGGCGATTTCTGCTATCAAGTCAAGTGGGAGTGGCTCTTTGTGGGGAAGCCTAATACCGCCTTTGGTAGTGTGAAACCCGGCCAGCTTATCGGCAAAAACGGCTGTCGCCTCGCCGCCGGGGAACAAGCCTATCCATTTCGCAAAAGCCGCAAAATGGATAAGGTTTCCGCCTTTCCAAAAGGTCGGCATACGGTAGCAGATTTTCTCTTTCGCGTCGGGAAGAACCGTTTTAATGGCGTGGTAAACCTCCCACAGGCGCGGCTGAATATCCTCCGCTTGACCTACTATATATTCGCCAATCGTCGCCGCGCCATTGTCGCAAAAGTGGTGCGGCGGCTCATAGCCGAACTCGCGGTTGCACTTCGGACATACCCACATAATCTCACCTCGTAAAATAGCCTACCCCTGCCCGGAAGATCCCTTGGTCTTTTTGTCCGGGGATATTTTTATATAAATCTCCCGCTATCCGCTCGGAGTGCCCCATCTTACCCAATACACGTCCGTCCGGGCTAGTTATACTCTCTATAGCCCAATATGAGCCGTTTGGGTTGTATCGAATATCATATGACGGGTTATCATTCATATCCACATATTGGGCAGCAATCTGATTATTGCCAGCCAAAGTCCGAAGCAGGCTTTCCGGCGCTATAAACCTCCCTTCCCCGTGGGATACCGGAATGACATGAACATCCCCCGGTTGGGTATTCCAAAACCATGGTGATAAAGTCGAAACAACTTTTGTATGAACCATCTGTGATACATGGCGGCCAATAGTATTATAAGTCAGCGTCGGACTGGATTCGCTCAAATCTGAAATTTCCCCATCAGGAACCAGCCCCAGTTTAATCAACGCCTGAAAACCGTTGCAAATGCCCAAAATCAATCCGTCACGCCGATTAAGCAGGTCAGTAACAGCCTCTTTAACATATGGATTTCTAAAAACAGCCGCTATAAACTTTCCGCTGCCTTCCGGTTCATCACCGGCGCTAAAACCGCCGGGCAGAGCAATTATTTGTGATTTTGCGATACACTCGGTCAACCGTCCAATCGAGTCCTTAAGCCATTCTGGCTTTAGATTGCGGATAACCAGCGTTTCTACTATTCCCCCCGCGCTTTCAAAAGCCGTTGCGGTATCATATTCGCAATTTGTTCCCGGAAAAACAGGTATCAAAACCCTAGGAGCCGAGAATTTCTTTGCTTTCTCAATTCTCTTAGCTGAAGAATTTCTTTTTCCGGCGTATAAGTTCAATGCCCGCGGAACTGAGTCGGCCGAGTCGGGCTTTTGAAAATATTGTGTGGGGAATATGCTTTCCAGCGGCGATAGCCACGCTCGCTCAATCTCCGCCAGCGGAAAGGTATCTTTTCCTATTACGATACTATTTTCTCCTGTTGTTTCTCCCAGCAAGTCATAATCCAAACCGTCCAGTAATTTTTCTAATTCGCTTTTCTTAACTTCTTTAACTTCCAGAAATATTGAACCGTATCTTTCATTGTAAATTTCGGTTCCCTCCGCAAAAATTTTAGCGCCTATTTTATTTCCCACAGACATCTTAGCGAGAGTCGCCGCCAGACCGCCTTTGCCGATAGTCGCGGCGGATAATATTAACCCTCTGTGATTCAGTTCATCTACCCGATCAAACAGGTTTTTTAGATATTCAAAGTCGGGTAAGTCATTTTCATCATATAACGCGTTAAGTCTAATTAATTTATTACCCGAAGATTTAAATTCCGGAGATAAAACATCTCGGATTTTGCCGGTTCCAACAGCGAACGCCACAAGAGTTGGAGGTACGTGAAGATCTTTAAATGTTCCCGACATGCTATCTTTGCCGCCTATTGCGGGAATCCCTAATTTCATCTGCGTCCAAAACGCGCCCAGCAGCGCGGCAAGGGGTTTCCCCCAGGTAATCTTGGAGGTTACGCGTTCAAAATATTCCTGCAATGTCAATCGGGCTTTGTTCCATAAACATCCGGCGGCGACAAGCTTCGCAAGCGCGTCTGTTATTGCGTAAACCGCCCCGTGGAAGGGACTTCGCTTAGAAATAGACGGATCAAAACCAAAGGACATAAATGTAATCGTGGTTGTTCCGCCGTTTGTTCCTCTATTAGCGGGTATCTTTGCGGCCATCGCTTCCGGAGGGGTTAATTGGTATTTGCCGCCAAACGGCATTAATACTGTCCCCACGCCTATTGTCGAATCGAAACGCTCAGCCAAGCCTTTTTGGCACGCCGTGGAAAGATTAGAAAGATTCTGATAAAAATCTATTTCTTTATCCGCGTTAAAATCAAATCTTAATTTGCCGGGCGACGCTATAAATGCCTGTGTCATTTGGTTCGCTCCATTAGTATCAAGAAACTCGCGGGATATATTGACAATAATTCGTCCCCGCCAGCGCATTACAAGCCGTTTGTCGTCCGTTACCCGGGCCGCTATTGTGGCTTCTAGATTTTCCTCATTCGCCAAACGGATAAACTCCTCCGCGTTTTCCGGTGCCGTCATAACCGCCATGCGCTCTTGAGATTCAGAAATAGCCAGTTCTGTCCCATCCAGACCTTCATATTTTTTGGGAACCAAATCCAAATCTATGTCCAGACCATCGGCTAGTTCTCCGATAGCTACCGCCACGCCGCCCGCCCCAAAATCATTGCATTTTTTAATCAACACACTGGCCGCCGGATTACGAAACAGTCTTTGCAGCATGCGTTCTGTCGGCGGATTGCCCTTTTGAACCTCCGCCCCGCAAGAAAACAGCGAATCTTCATTATGTTCTTTTGAAGAACCCGTCGCGCCGCCGCATCCATCCCGACCGGTGCGTCCGCCGACTAAAATTACCGTGTCCCCTTTGACAGGTTTTTTACGAATTACATTTTCTTTAGGGGCAGCCCCTATTACGGCGCCAATTTCCATTCGCTTCGCTATATATCCCTCGTCATAGATTTCCGTAACCTGACCGGTCGCCAAGCCTATTTGATTGCCATAAGAACTAAATCCCCGCGCCGCGGCTGTGGTAATCTTTCGCTGAGGCAATTTACCCGGCAAAGTATCGCCTACCGGCAAGCGAGGATCTCCGGACCCCGTAATTCTCATAGCCTGATATACATACGCTCTGCCGGACAATGGATCGCGAATCGCGCCGCCAAGGCATGTGGCGGCGCCGCCGAAAGGCTCAATTTCCGTCGGGTGATTATGGGTTTCGTTCTTAAACATCACCAGCCATTCTTCCCCTGTATCAAGGGTTACCGAAATACTGCAGGCGTTATTTTCGTCCGACGAATCCAGGTCCGTAAGCTTTCCTGCGCGCCGCAGACTGCGCATACCCGCCAGCGCGATATCCATCAAAGTATCAGGTTTATCCGTCTCTTTTTCCTCATAATAAAGGTTTAGAGCCGCTCGAAAAACATTCGCGTATGGTCCGTCCTCTATATCTATATCAGTTATTTCCGTTAAAAAAGTCGTGTGCCGACAATGATCCGACCAATATGTATCTATAACCTTTATCTCTGTCAAGCTTGGGTCTCTGCGCTCAATCTCTGCAAAGTATTTCCGGCAATGATTCAAATCAGCGCCGGTCATAGCTAAGCCCATTTCAGCCGCCAGCGCGTTTGTTTGCGCTTCAGATTTAAGAATAAAACCGCCGATATTTTCTATATCATTGGGTATAGGTGGATTCATTCGCAGACTTTGGGGCTTTTCGACGTCCGATTTTACTGAATCCACAGGGTTAACGCAATAATCTTCAATCCGTTTTAAGTCTTTTTCGCTTAGTTTGCCATTAAATATATAAAGCTTAGCCGCCTCAACCTTTACTTCACCGGAACCCTCTTTATCGGAATCCTCTTTATTAAAGGCGCCCTTATCGAGGGTAAGCAGTTTTACACACTGCTCGGCGCTGTCAGCTCGCTGATCATACTGACCGGGCAGATATTTTACCGCGAAAGCATACTCGCCGTCGTTTAATTCATATGATTCCATGAACACTTTGTCCACAGGCGGTTCAGAAAAAATTGTATGCTTCACTTGTTCATAAACATCGTCGGTAATACCTTCGATATCATATCTATGAACAATTTTCACAGATGTTAATCCGGAAATTGTCAGATTGTCCCGCAGATCAAGGAATAACTCACGCGATTCTATATCAAAATCCGATTTCTTTTCGACAAATAATCTTTTGATCATTTATACCTCCAAAAAAATAAATTACATATCCGTCTCGGTATAGATTCTTTGCTTCTTATAAAAAGCGCGCGATTACCGGACATTTTTATATGTTCGGTCACGAAATGAGTGTAAACAGCCATGAAGCGGCGGATATATAGGCGTTTATAACAACAGAGGTCATTGGGCGAAGTATCCATGAGAGAACTCCGGTAAACATGAGAATAATAAATAATATCATTCCATATCTAGAGTCAAAACCTAAAAAGACTCTATAAATCGAATCCGGCAATACGGAACCCAGAACTTTTGAACCGTCCAAAGGGGGGATCGGCAGCATATTAAAAACTCCCAGTCCTATATTGATATACAGACCTTCCATCAAGAATTGATTGAGTATGTTTGTGGCGGTATTAACTGGTAAGAATGCCTGCGTGACTACCGCCAAAACAGTAAAAACGGCCGCCAAAATGAAATTTGAGAGCGGGCCGGCAATGGAAATAACCGCCATATCTTGTTTAGGGTTTTTTAGATTATACGGATTAACCATGACGGCTTTTGCCCAGCCAAAACCTACAACAAGCAGCATAATAGCGCCTAATGGATCGATATGGCGCAGAGGGTTTAATGACAGTCTGCCATCAAGTTTAGCGGTAGAGTCGCCTAGTTTGTAAGCGGCCAGACCGTGAGAACATTCGTGAATAGTAAAGGCGATTAACAGGACCGGTATTCTGATTATTAATTCGACAAAATCCAGATTTTGAAACATATCATTCCTCCTAAAACTACGAATTGGTATTAAGCCGGACTGCCGCTTTCTTATCTTTGATATGTCGAATGCCGCGTCTATCGACACCCCAAAAGTATAACATAACAACATCCCTCTTTCAAGGAAGTATATTGAATTCTGTAGGGAACCTTGTATTCCGCAGGGCAACAGCATCCGCTTTTCAAGCCGCTGAAATTTGTTGGGCAATTAAAATCGCGGTCTTTAATAAGTTATGCCGCAACTATATAAACGTTGAAAACACGAAAAATATAGTATATAATATGTTCCAGATAAAAGAGGGAGGTTTTTATGAAAAAATGTACTTCAATATTAGTGCTATTGCTTACGGCAGCCCTTAGCGCTAAAGCTTTAGCGGCGGATGATTCGGTCACAATACCAGAAGCCGACCCGGTGCATAAAGTCGAATTTTCATTTGGAAAAAGCATAATAACATTTTCAAATGGCGAGACCGCGGAATACGGAAATGATTATAAGGCGCTATTTATCAATGGTTCTTTGATACAGTCCGATGTTAAAACTGTAAACAATTATACATTGGTACCCATACGTAAACTTGTCGAAACTTTAGGCGGCTCGGTCGAATGGATAGAGTCGACGCAAACCGTAATCATACATAAAGATAACCTGACGATTGAAATGGTAATCGGCAGTAATAATGTGACAGTTGATGGCGTTATTAAAACAACGGCTGTGGCCCCCAATCTCTACGACGACTATACATATTTGCCTATTCGTTTTGTTTCGGAAACATTTGGCGCGACAGTTGATTATGCTACCGGAGAGTATGATACAGTTAATAATGTTTTTATTAATTATCCTATAGTGCAAGGCATTCAAGGTAATGTTATTGTAGATCAATTTGATATAAACGCGCTTGCCAAATCGGAAACCGATGCTGTAGAGGCAATTAAAAGCCTAATGAATACTTCTTTTACTGGATTTAAGACATATTATACTAGTGATCATGCCGGTGATTATACAAATATCTTTAATTTGATTCAAACAAACATTGATAACACATCTGTCATTGCGATGGTTTCAAGATACTATTTATTGGAATCCGCCGGATTATTCTTATATGATAAATACACCGGCTCGATTTATTCTATAGGAAGTTCAAAAAACGCTAATTGGGTACGTAAGTATTCCCCTGGGCAAGCTGAAAACTATCAAATATTTATAGATGGATATATAGAATTACCAAGCTAGTTGATATTCGAAAGGAATTAATATGCCTAAGAGACGAGGCAATAACGAAGGCACTGTCGCCAAACGCGCGGATGGCACCTGGTGGGCAAGAATTACTATTTGCACAGACAAAGGCGGAAAGCAGGTACGCAAAGCCTTTTACGCGAAAACTCGGCAAGAAGTCCAACGTAAAATGAATTCCGCTCTGAACGATCTTAATAAAGGAAATTATATCGAGCCGTCCAAAATGACAGTCAGCCAATGGATGGATACGTGGCTGAAAGATTACAAGCGTTTGACTGTTAAACCAACAACTTTTCAAACTTATCTCTCTCACGTGGATAATCACATAAAACCGATTATCGGTCACTTAAGTCTTAGGGATTTACGTCGAGATATTATACAGAGTATGTTCAATGATTTGTCGAAAAAATTATCGCCTGTAATGACAAAATCCGTCTATATAACACTGCATTCTGCCTTAGAACAGGCCCGTAAAAACGAGCTCATACTTGTAAACAGCGCATCGGACATCGTATTGCCAAAATCCGAGAAAAAATTTGTTCAAGTGTTTACTATTGATGAACAAACACGGTTCATAGCCGCCGCTAAGCAGTCTTATTTGGGCGAATTGTTCATAGTCGCGCTGGGAACAGGTTTGCGTATAGGTGAGCTACTGGCGCTGACTTGGAATGATATAGACTTTGATAAGGGTATTTTAAGGGTATCCAAGACTTTAAATTATATTAAAAATTTTGAGGAAACGGATACAAAATGGAAGATATCATTCGGCTCGCCCAAGTCGGCTTCGGGTTTAAGAAGCGTCCCCCTGCTGCCCGAAATGCTGAAATTGTTAATCTCAATCCGCAATATGAAATCAGAAAAATTATTTGAGTTGGAATCTCTTAACATGGATGGTCTGGTATTTTCCACTAAACAAGGAAAACCGCTGGATCAAAGGAATATACAGCGTACCTTTGCTCTTATTTTAAAGCGGGCGGAACTAAGTGGTTTTCATATACATTGTCTAAGGCATACCTTTGCGACCAGAGGATTAGAAAATGGCGTCGAGCTGCGTGTTATGCAGGAATTATTGGGTCATGCCAGCCTACATATTACAGCTGATCTATATACGCACGTCTTACCGGAAATGAAATGGGAATCTGTAATGAAGATGAAAGGCGTCTATTCAGAAATTCACGGATGAATAACAAAAGGCTAAACACCTTAAAAGGGTACCTTTTAAGGTGTTTGCTTTATTAACAGCTTATTTTAATGGGTTTAATCGCCATAACCGGTATAAAAATATACCTGTTTTATACCTGCCAGAAAAAAAGCCGCGGAATAACCGTGGCTTAAACAAATTCTAGGCGGATTCGCCTTCTATTTCTATGGGTTCAGGATGTTCAAGTTCAACCGGAAAAGTAGTAATTACCTCATCATCAACTTCGCCTGGCAAAAGATAATTATCTATTTCTTGATGTGTCATCTCCTTAGGATTGTAAACCCAGTTTTCTTGACGATTTTGTGTTCGGCGCATATCACCTACCGTATTCTTTAATTTAGCGGCGTTTATACTCTCTATAAATACCTTTGCCGCGTCTAATAACTCTATTTGGTTTTTAATATAACGGCGTTCTCTCAAGTGCATATGAAAATCGTAAAGATATTTTTCCGTAAGCCGCCCTGATATGTCATTTTCCGCTAAGTGCAAAAAATCTTGTTTTCTCCGTTCCATCCGCAGCAAATCATTTTGCAGACAGAAATATGTATCGTTAAAATCCTGGGTAAACTGGTTAAGATCTTCAATCAAATTCAATAAACACTCACCTGTAAGTCTATCGTTATACATACTTGCCGTTACTGGTTTTCAATAACGGGCTCACCTCCTTTAAAATTAAAATTCAAATTATCTATATTGTACACCCTAAACAGATTTTGTACAAATATAAATTCATATATTCTTAAATTCTTATGGTCCATCTATCCAACAAAAAAAAGCCCCCGATAATTGACGGGGAGCGGGATTGCGTCTTTAAGATTGATAGCCGGGAAGCCCCGCCTCAGCGCCAGAGAGCTTAAGCTCAAGGTGCGGGCGGCGGGAATATGTCACGACTGCGCGTATTTTAATGGCGGATCGGTTTGATCCAACTCGCTGGGATCAAACAGTCTATCTTTATCCAATCTGGTTAAAACCCCGTTTACCGGGTCAAAACTATAAAAAGCCTTGTATGGTTCTCCGGACTCATTAAATACATATATCTCTACCAGCAGAATATATTCCCCATCTTTAATTACAAAAGATGTCGCGTTTACTTCTTCCATTCGGTCGCCCTCGTTCTCAGGCTCATAAACCTCGGAGACTTTATCCTTCAAGTTTTCAAAGGTTATGCCTGTCGCGTTAAAGGCTTCCGTTATCGTCAACTGATGATTATTTTTTCTGTCGTAATTAATGCTAAACAAATCGCCGTCCGTACCATATGACGGGAAAAAATTCGTAGTTACCACAACTTGCAGATAGTCGTCCGATGTAAATGGGTATGACCTTATTTCTACCCATTCATCTGTACTATTGCCGCTCTTAAAGCCATTATAAATCTCCTGCAGACCATTCTTTATAGAATCGTTTATATAATCAATTTCGGGAATATTGTCTCCGCCGTATTCAATCTTAGGAATCTCTGCAATATTACTGCCCTCATATTCCTGCACCGCGAAACCGATTCTCATTTCGCCGGCGGCCATATCGGGAGAAGCTCCGCTTCCTCCCTCGTTGTTATTTGTTTCCAAGGGTAAAGTCTCGGCGCTCGTGTCGGCTGGCTCTTCAGACTGCGTTACTTCGGACGACGGAGCGTCCGTGGCAACGGCGGCGTCTGGGTCCGTGCCCCCGCAAGCTGTGAAGTTAAATAAAAACACCGCGCAGACAAGTCCAATCAAGAATTTTTTATTCATATGAACATTCCTCTCATAATAAAAAATAAAGGAGCGCCATGCTCCTTTTATCTTCAGAACGCCAATCCAATAAGCGTCTGTTTGCATAGTTACTCCTTTATTATACCCGTATACTTATATTATACTTGTTAAGCCAATAATTTACTTGTAACATATAGGAAATCATTTGCGGACCCGCCATTAGCTGACCAAACCAAGGCTTGCCGTAATCAAATGACGAATTAATGAATTTATTTACCTTCTTTGGCTCAATCAACTCCAACAGCGGGGAATTTTTGTCGGCAATTACATTCATAAATCTCTCTCTTACCAAAGCTTCATATCCCGGATGGTAAGTTTTAGGGTAAGGGCTTTTTTTTCGATGCAGTACTGACTTCGGCAGTAAATCCCCACTCGCTTTTCGCAGCAAATGTTTTACAACGCCGTTTTTACATTTTATACTCCAGGGAATATTAAATACGTACTCCATAATCCGGTGATCGGCATATGGCACGCGCGCTTCCAAACCCGTGTACATACTCGCTCTATCCATCCTGTCCAGCAAGGTGCTCATAAACCACTTTAAATTAAGGTACGCCAGTTCGCGCCGCCGTTTTTCCTCTCCGACCTCGCCGTCCAATATCGGCACGTCATTAATGGATTCTTCATATCTATATCTGACATATTCATCCAGCCTAATCGAATCTATCAGATCATCGTTCAATAAAGCCTTTCGC
>JAISRJ010000279.1 GCA_031273705.1 Clostridiales bacterium | reverse complement strand
CCCCGCCGAGCTGATGGATTTCAAGCTGCGCGTGATGAAGCGCAAGGGCTATCGGCTGGAAGCGCCATATATCGCGAACGGGGACTTTTTGAAAAATGATATAGCCGGATGCTATGATGTGGAATATGAGTGCTGAATGTTGACGGATTTTTATATAAATCAAGGGGCGGATTGTACCGCCCCTTTTTTGTGGGATTATTTGTGCTGATCGCTGCGCGATCGGGTTTATCGGTCGTCAGGCTGTTCCGTGACACCGTAGTCAATTAAAATATTTTAATTTCATATTACATGCTGTTTGACGAATGAAATAGCGCTTACTCCATAAAATTATCGTTTTTCCACTCGCCGGACTGCGTGTATCCATTGGCATAAGTAAATATCCCTGTGCCATTGCGTTTATCAGCGGCAAACGCGCCCACATACGTCCCGAAATACTGACCTTGATCGTCAAAATAGGTCTGCTCGCCCTGTCCTTGCTTGACGTTATTGCGCCATTCGCCGTCGTAGCAGGAGGTGTCCTTGTAGGTAATTTTGCCATTGCCGTGTTTCAGGCCGTCCTTGAACTGACCGACATATACCCAGCCCTCAAAGCTGGCGAATGTGCCTTTGCCGTTGGGCATATCGTTCGACCATTCGCCCTGATAGATGGATTTGTCCGCAAAGGTGTATGTGCCGACACCGCTCATTTTATCGGCCTTCCACGCGCCGTCATACTGCCAACCCTCATTGCTATAAATATGCCTTGCCCCTCACGCTTGCCGTTGTTCCATTGGCCGTCATAGGTCGAGGTGTCTTTATATGTTAGTTTGCCCTTGCCGTGGTAATAGCCGCCCGAAAACTCGCCAGTATAGAAACCGCCCTCGGTGTTTTCCACATTTTCGATGTAACCATTTAGACTTGGGTCAAAAACCGGGATCGCCTTGGGTTTGGCGAGCTGATTGGTCGCCGCGCCCACTGAGAGGAATACCGTGGAGGCAAGAAACAGCGCAATGCCTACCGCGATGCCGGGCTTGACCCACTTGAACTTCTGCTCTTTCTTGGCAGTCAAGATGTAGGCGGTAAACGCCGCGATCGCCGACACGCCGAGGATGATGATTGCAATAATGTATTCCGTCTTCACTTTTACAACTCCTTCAAATTTCCCATTTCGATACTCCGGGGCTTGTCCAAGAGAGGTTCATTTACAAACAGCCGCAGGTTCTTTGGTTTCTTGTTTGCGCTCGGTTTGGTGACTTATGTCATCTAATGCAAGCCGTTTTTTGGGGTTGACGAGTATGCTTTTGGGGTAAATTGCAACCACTCCAATAATACCTAAACCGCCAATCAATGCGGAAACCATTGCTTGTATGATATTTGACACAAGTGTGGTTTGCATAAAATGAAATGGGAGACCGGACAGTATGCCGGCAGAAAAAAGGACAATCAAGGCGAGCAAAACGCGCAGATAATATTTTTTCAGACTTTTTAGCCCTGTTGTGATACTCCGCAAAACCTTCTTTTCCTGAGTTCCCAAAACCATCAGCACATGAATGAAGACAGGAATTATCAGCAGCGTAAGAATACCGGTCGCAGCGTCAATGACTCCTTTGATTTGTCCCGTAGTTAATCACGGCTTTGCAGCCGCCTGAATCAGAACGGCCAGCAACCCATAAAGGGCGCTCACCACCGGCATAGCGGCAAATTCAATGAGCAGCAAGGGCAGAAATCCCTTGAAATATGCAAACGCTTTTCGTTCGCCGTCCGTTGCCTCGGCAAAGAGCAAAGAAAACAGATAAATCGCCGACAGACACGCTGTCAATATCAAACAAAAACCAGCCGCCGGAGGAATCACACCGGCCTGTCCGGTTTCCGCGCTGAACATTTCAGGAAAAACGAACTTACCGCACAGGGACAGCAAAAGTGCGATCCCGAGTGCCGGCAGAAGAATTTTAGGCCGAATCAAGGCTTTGATTCGCTGCAATTCAATCAATTCCTTTCGTTTCTATTTTTAAGCCGTGTACTGTTTTATTATTCCGGCTTTACTAAGTTCCTCATGTTTTTCGCAAAGCTTGCCCAATCTGTTGTATTCAGAACATATATTTATAAACGACGAAGGAAGATGTCGCGATGATGACGCGGTGAATGCTCTGGTTTACGCAAAAATAAAACCGTCTCTAATTCGAGTATAAGATATAATGTTCAAACAATCTGTCTGTTTTTTGATTGTGTTCACGAACGGATATTAATCTATCTTTTGCATAAATAAAATAATATCTTGATGTAAAATCTGCTCAGCATACGAATGACGTAAAAATATTATTATAACCTTTTATTTCGCTATAACTGAATAAAATATCATTTTTGTTTTTTAAATTGTATTCCTGTGTGGCCTTTTCTCTGTCGGTCTTTTCGACATAGATGCTAAAAAATGACGGATTGTGATTTCCCTCATACATTTTAGCGGAACTGTTGTAAAGTCATACCAATAATTATCAATAATTTAGTTGCTTTTTTCAGATACACCATTCTACAAACAATCACAACCAAAATTAAGATCAATAAAGCAATCCACATTGAACATACAATCCTTTCTATATATTGTTGACGGGATCGCCCTCGCCAAAGGCATAACGATTCTGCGAACCAATATTTTCATCTGAACCTAAGTAACTATCTTCGGAAATAAATGTCCCGGTTTCCACATTATAATACCGCGCGCGCAAATAAACAAGCCCCGTAACCGGGTTATATTCCTCGCCGTTGTACCCGAAAATCACATCTTGTTCCGGCTTGCCCGCGGTCATTTCCCCGAATGGATCATAAGAATAGCTTGCCAAAACCTCCGCGTTTGCTGAAACCAAATTTGCCACAGAGCCGCGCCCGTCATATTCATACGCATCAACTGAACCGTCAACACGCGCCGCGTTCAACCTCTGAACGCCGTATGTGTACACTTTTTTCAGTTCACCGCGGCGTCCGTATTCCGCCAGCACCTGCGTGTTTGTCAAATTCACATCATTTACATAATAGGTCAGGTCATAGTCAATGCGGGTTTGCTCGTCCGGGAACGCCGGGATAATAATCGGTGAACCGCCGCCGCCGTTTGCGCCGGGCAGGGATTCATCATCTCCTTGCACTCAACCACTCATACCAATCTTTTTTGACTTTATACAGATGATCGCCCTTGTCCAAAACTATTCCATTTATATTCCCGAATTTTGAGCAAACCAAAGTCATACTTCCATCCATTGTTTCAAAATAGATTAATTCATTAACCACCCTAATGCCCTCAAAAGTGTCTCCATCACCACTTGGAAATATCTTTTCTGCAACTGTTTTCAAACTACCGCTTTCCTTTTCTGTCATCTCAACTCTTAAAGGGGACTCATCTCCTTCACTGGTGCAAGATAGATATACGTTTCCCTCGCTATTTTTCCCATATAAGTAAAAAGCATCGTTTAATAATAACGAACGACTCTGAGAATGCACAAGATTAGCAACCAAATTTGCATCATCTTCATATTGTGCAAGATTGGTTGTGAGTTTGCTTTTTGAATAATCTAAAAAAGAAAAAACCGATATTGCAATAATGGAAGCGATTGAACTAAGTGCGATAATATGTATTCTTTTCAAACTTATCCCTCCTGTCAAACTTCTCCTGAAAAAGGAACATCAAATTCAATAACAGTTTTAAATGGTTTATACTGTCCCTCGAATTTATCATAATGCTGGAGAATGTACCACGATTTGAAGCCGATTCCGGTAGCTAAATATCCCCACGTTCCGAATTTTTCTTGATCCGCTTGATCCAGTCCAAAGTAGTCCCAAAAAATCACTTTCAGCGTACCGGAATAATTTGTACCGTTAAAGTTATATGATGTGATTTCAAGTTTAGCGCCCGCTAAACCATTTAGCGTTATTTTTAATCCATTATATTTTTCTTTGTCACCGGCAAAACGCGGTAAAAATATTGTACCTTTCATAGCATTCACCATTTTTGAAGTATCACGATTTATTTCCTCGTATTTTAGCACACTAATATCACCACCATTTTCACAAATAATCGCGTTCAATTCTTTTAAAACCGCTTCTACAAATACGGTGGTTTCGTTATGTTTTTTAACTCGGTCAGTTAAGGTTTCACTACTATATTCACCGCCATCTCCATTTGTGAATTTATAATACATTTCTTTTGCAACTTTCGCCATACCGTTGTCTTTTGTTGTGAATTTCTCAATAATTTGCAAAAAGTACAACCGCATACTCTCTTCCGACCTCCAAAAGGTACTTGCCGAAATATGCTGTACTTTCTTTAATTCAGTTTTTGATAAATCTGCAAATTTCATATCTTCCGGTGTGTCTGTTTCATCTTTTGATTTATAAATAAGCAGAGGAAGTAGTAGTGAGTCTTTCTGCTCTTCTGATCCCGATTGATTTTCACTCGTGCTATCGCCATTTGTATCTATCTTTGACTTCTCCGCTTCCCACTCCTCTATATTACCTTTCCTAATCCCATTAATCGTCTCATTCGCGGATTTTTGCGTGTCCTTTATCTTCTGCTCCATATCCGCAATGGCTTTTTCAACTTGTTCGCCCGGAACACAGTTGTAACTCGTGCAAAGACCTCTCGCCGCGTCTCCGCCGTCCCCGGCATATTTGTTCGCTTTTTTCTCCGAGATTGAATAATCATTGTAACTGCGCTCATTGATTGCGCTTGTCTGACTTGTAATTTGACCGTTGACATGTCTGTCAAATTTGTTTCCCCAATAATCCGTCTGCCATCCCGCTTGCTGCGTAATCAAACTTGTGAAATGCCCTGTGGGGTCAATATTGTTGACGGGATCGCCCTCGCCAAAGGCATACAGATTCTGCGAACCAATATTTTCGTCAGACCCCAAAAAGCTGTCCTCGCTAATAAATGTGCCGGTTTCCACATTATAATACCGTGCGCGCAAATAAACAAGCCCCGTGACCGGGTTATATTCCTCGCCGTTGTACCCGAAAATCACATCTTGTTCCGGCTTGCCAGCGGCCATTTCCCCGAATGGATCATAAGAATAGCTTGCCAAAACCTCCGCGTTTGTTGAAACCAAATTTGCCACAGAGCCGCGCCCGTCATATTCATACGTGTCAACCGAACCGTCAACACGCGCCGCGTTCAGCCTTTGAACACCGTAGGTGTAAACATTTTTCAGTTCACCGCGGCACCCATATTCCGCCAGCACCTGCGTGTTTGTCAAATTCACATCATTGACATAGTAGGTCAGGTCATAGTCAATGCGAGTTTGCTCGTCCGGGAACGCCGGGATCATAATCGGTGAACCGC
>JAISRJ010000259.1 GCA_031273705.1 Clostridiales bacterium | reverse complement strand
ACAATCAGCATATCAACGCCGTCAATATTATGAACGCTTCCAAACTCATCCTCATTAATAAACACCGAGCTTAAATCCGCGTTAATCTGTTCTTTAAAATTCGCCATGCTAATCTAAGCCTGTGCGGCGTCGGGTGCGGCGTCAGGTGTGGGGTCAGGTTCGTCCTCTGGTTCATCCGCGTCGATAATCACCCAACTGGCAGTGTCATGAGGACAGGGCAAAGGTCTGGAAGATATTTTTATGTATTTTTCTGACGGTTCTTGATTATCCCACATTTTAGGCACTCTTGGGAGCATGAAGTTACCTATTTTTAGGTCGTTGATAGCGCCGTACAGCATCTCGCCGCCCATTCTCGTCGAGCCGACAAATACCTTGCCCGCTGGTATAAGTGGATACACGGCGGGCTTAAATCCTTTATCGCCCGGCTTTACGTTGGGATAATCGGGGTTGGGGTTGTCATTATCCGCGTATTTATCGTTGTAACCATACAGATACACGCCCGGTTCGGCCAGAAAGCCGAAATAGATCACTCCGTTTGCCAATTGTCTGGGTTCAACCACTCCGACATTATAGTTTTTCCTATCCAGCATATCCTTTACTTCCTCGTTGCGAATCAAATGCCGTATAGTCGAGACATCGGCTATCGCCACGTCCGCGGTATAGCCGGTTTCGGATACCATTTCAGCGGCGTCGTATAAATCGTCTATAGGTTTAGAATTCGCGTGATCAGACCATAGCTTATCGTCGTCAACTTGGATGATGTTTTCGAGACTAAAGTCAATAAGATCGTCAACGCCTTCGCCCTTAATCGGTATTTTCCCCGTGAATAATACTTGCGCGATCATCCATTCTTCTCGTCGGGTAATAGCTTCATCAAGATATATTAGATCAGCCGCCAATAATTCGGCGGCTCTTTGGCTTGCGCTGTAACCATTGAATATTGATTCGCCCGGCAGACGAATATCTAAGTCGTCCGTTGTCAAAACACGCTTAGGGGCCACCAGCGGAGGCGTATATTGCAAAGTTTTGTATCCTTGCCGCTCCATTGCCGTACTGCCGATACGCGGTGAAACGAACGGAGCCATAGAGATACCGCCTTTTACCACATCAAAGGTCACGCTTTTCGTAGGAAACGTCCGTATTCTCCTAAAAAACGTATCCTTAAAAAATGTACGCATGGGCGGTGTTTGTTTTATTGCTTCTATCATGAACTGCGGTTCGTAAATGTTAATCATATTATTCCAATCCTCCATCAAACGCGGGTTTCTTGTATCAACAGCCCGTACGCCGTTAAAACGCCCAAAACATCATCGGCGGCTGTACCTTCGGCAAAGTTAAGCGCCCCGCGTGAGAACGCGCCTTTAACATACATCGTAGTTGTCACGTTTTCGCCGTCGCCGGCTGCAATATCGTCGCAAATGACTCCGCCTCTCATAGCACCGCTGATATTCTCTTTACTTGCTAATTCGACGGCTCCGCTCTCATCCGCGACAACGACGTCGCCGCGCGCGAATTCCGCCGGTCCCACAATAACAATCTCTTGCGCTATAGTCGGGTAATTGCCCAATACCAGCAGTTTTCTGTCAACGTCGCCCAGTTCTTTTACTCCATATACTCCCACGCTAAGCCTCCTGCCTCAAATTCTTTCCGGCTGCCACAATCGTGTCCAACAGCGTTTTTCTTTGTACGGCGTCGTTTCCTGTATCCATCGGCGCGGTCGAAGCTGACACCCCATCTAAAGGCTTAGAATCTTCCCTTGCGTTATTCAGATAATTCCAGCCTTTTTCCTTTTGTGACATAATCACGTCTTTTGCGAATTTCGCTCCGTCAACCGGCTCGATGAACATTGCTTTCTCACTAACTCCGCCCATACCCGGCATTGTCATATCATAGATCTCTTTAATGCGGCATCTTTCGTCTTTTACGCCATTTTCATACCCCTCGCCGTGTCCGTCCGCTTTTGCGGCTTCATAAATCTCAGGGTATTCGGACTTTAATTTTTCCAGATTCATAGCATTCTCCTTAAAACCGTTTTCTTTCGATTCAATCGTCCCCGCGCCTATCATTGCCGCAAATTGCTTCGTGTTCTTAAACTTTCGCGTATCCACGCCGACACCATTAAAATAAGCGACCTTGTCTTTACTCAAGCTCGCCTCTACCTCAATATTCTCGCTCGCGTCCGCAAAGCCCAGTTGTAAGGCCTCCTGCCCGGTCAGCCATGTCTCCGCGTCCATCATTTTCTTAATTTCATCTGCTTCCAGCGTTGTTTTTGACCTGTATATTTCAATGATATTCCCCGCTAAAATGTCCAACGTATCCGCTTCTTTTTTTAATTCTTCCGATGTCATATTATCCCACACATGAATAGTTGGATTATGGATCATCCACATTGCTCCCAGAGCCGTGTAGATGGTGTCGCCCGCCATTGCCACAATGCTTGCGGCGCTTGCGCATATACCGTCTACATGCACAATTATTTTCGCGGTGTGCGCTTTTAGCAGATTCATAATCGCGACAGCCGCGAAAACGCTTCCGCCGCCGCTGTTAATGCGTACATGGAGCTTTTTCACATCAACTAAGGCATTTAGTTCGTCTTTGAATTTGTTTGGCACAACATCGTCAGGAAAATTCCAGTCACCATAATCATAGGTCACAATATCGCCGTAGATATATAACGTCGCCTCATCTGTGCCTGTGGTGCCGTTCGCGGCGTTGCTTTTAAATTCCCAAAACGGTTTACTTGTCGCTTCCGGTTTCGCTATTTTATTCTTCGCCATTGTCACCGTCGCCCCCATCATTGGGTTTTAAAATTTCATCAATCTCTTTCTTCATTCGACTCTCCTTAACCAATTGCCTGTAATTTACATTCCAATCAGTTCCGGTCAATTCAGCCGCTTCGCGCTCGCCCGTGGATACACCTATCTCAATTCGTTTTTCGGCCGCCTTCACTTCTTTAAGCGGATCAATTTGCCCCGGTGAGGGTCCGTGCCATTCCGCCTGGCTATACGCCGCCCGGATAATTGGGTCGTCAAAAAAGCCCGGCGCGTCAATACGTCCCTTGGCGACCGCTTCCGCCAAAAATTCCTCATATATCGGCTGGCAAAAGTCATTCGCCAGCCAAGTCCGACGCATACGAAACATCTTCCACGCCTCAAGCAAAGCCGCGCGGCTCGCCGAGTATGACGCGCTGAAATGCTTAACGGTCAATTCATATCCTAATTCCAAAGCGCTGCCAACCTGCCGTAAGATAGAGTTTACAAAGGAGTCAAAGGCGACATTCGGGCGCGCGGGGTTCGCTTGTTCCATTTTTTCTCCCGGTAGCATATAATTAATCGCGCCGGGACCCAGTTCATAGGTGTGTTCATCGTCGGCGTCAATCTGCTCATTTTGCGAAAGAGCTTCCCCAATTGCGCTTTGAGGGGATTCGGTTTGTACGAAAATAGTGTAAAAACTGGACACCAACGCGGCTGTTAATTCGGATTTTGTATAACCGCCCAATTGATGAAGGTTTTCCATTACAGGCGCGAGCACAGGCACGCCCCGTGTTTGATTAACGCGTTCGCTCTCCATCAAATGCAGCGCATTACGCCGTCCCGTCCGATTTCCAAAGGCTTCAACACGCTTGTACTCAGCGGGATTAAAGTACATATCCCCCGGATGTTCATCGAAAATATAATATGCGGTAACTTCACCGTTTCGCACCTCGACACCCCGGCTGATATTCCGGTCGCCCAATTTGTCATATGGAGTCCCCACCCGATCAGCTTCGATCACATGTACGGTCAGGTCATACGCCGCTCCTTTTCGCTTTATAAAAGGCAGTAAAACGAAGGTATCGCCGCTTAACAATTGGCTGATGAAAGCAAGTTGCTGCAGCTCGTAGAAATTATTGACTCTAAATCTATCGCAGTTCGGAGAAGCCGCCCAATACGAAAATTCCCGCGCAACTTTGCGTTCCCATTCTTCGGCAGCGTCTTCATTCATTCTCAAAAATGCCGGATCGATCTTAGGCTTTAATACTAACCCCGAACCGACTACGTTTGTACGTAAGGTTTTGACAGCCCCTGTCGCGATGGACGCGCCGCCCATATATAAATCTCGGGAACGCTCTATTAACAGCTGTTGATTTCTGTTAATGTCCTCTTTTGGGCTTCCGCTTCTGCTGTCCCATCCAATCAGACTCTTTTTTGTTGTGTTCGCGCCGTGATGAGAGTAGCCGGAATTGCTGAACTCCCGTAGAATTTCTAATTGTCTTCGCGCCGTTTCTCGCTTTACTGCCGCTGCCGGCGCGACTGCCGCTACCACTTTATCAAAAATATTCAATCAATCACCTGCTAAAGAAAAAAGCAACCCCGGAAGGATTGCTTGAAAGAGATTTCTCTACGTGATATAATATTTCACATGAGAGAAATCTCTGTGCGAACGCTCGTGAATCTGCCAAGATTATGACACGGGCGTTCTTTTATTTCCAATTTCAAGGTCTTTTTTTATTAGTTCGATTACATAATCCTTGATGGTTTTTCCATCCACTGCGACCTTAATTTTAACTTGCTTATAAAAATCTTCATCAACCTTGAAATTGATCGCTTTTGCAGCCAATCAGTTCACCTCTTGGTAGCTATACTACCACAGATGTAATTTTCTTGTCAAGTAGTCTGTAAAATAATTTATCAGCAAATATCGACATCAGGCTGTTTTATCATAAGGTATTTTTGTTATTTCGTTTTCGTTATTTTCCATATAAATCGGCAACTTCAATAATATAATTATTTCCAAGTGCTTCTCTCATTAGCGATACTACATTATTTATTGATTGCTGAAATTCTTCTTTAATAGACTGCGATTGAAACCCTCGATATTCAAACATCGTTGCAGTATTGATAAACAAATTTTCATATTGTTTTTGTAAATCTTCAAGAAGAGACTTTATAATATTATTACTAGCAAGCTCAAATGGCAATGCATTGTTTTCTAATTCACCACTCTCTTTATAAATCCATATAGGATAGCACTCATAATCAAACATGAGTTTTATCTTTTTCATGATATACTTGTTTCCTCCTATTGTAATGACACAGGATTTGCTCCAACTATAAAACCATTAGTACCCACTGATATAGCAACTCTTTGTGTTTCACCATTAAAAACAATTTCGTAGATCGGTCTTGTGCGTTGATATCCGACAATTTTTCCGTTGGATAGAGTATTGATTAATAGTTTTGGTATTTGGTTAGATGGAATTCCATTTTGTAAAAATTGG
>JAISRJ010000224.1 GCA_031273705.1 Clostridiales bacterium | reverse complement strand
CTTAACAGTGCTTGATGGCCATGCTGCCCGTGAATGTTAATCAGAACCGCGGCTAAAGCTCTTAATGTAGTTTGCGAGACTGCTTTTCCGGATACGCGGCATGATGAACGACCATTGGCGTGTATTGTCCTGGTTATATAAACTTGGTCGTCGCACTCTATACCCATATCATTAATGGTACATACGTTACGATCATCCTTGACGCTTATAATAGCTCTGACAGTGGCTTTTTCCGCGCCGCGCCTTATAAAATCCTTATTCGCCTTGGCACCCAGCAAAAACATAATCGCGTCCAATAAAATAGATTTGCCCGCCCCTGTTTCGCCGGATATGATGTTAAGCCCCTCATAGAATGATATTTCGGTTTCCTCTATCAGGGCGACATCCTTCACCCACAATATTTCAATCATTTATCTCACCAGACAGCATAGCGTTAAGCTTGTTCATTAATACAACCGCAATATCCTGACTCTTTACAATACAGACCAGCACATCATCACCCGCTATGCTGCCTATAACTTCCGAAAACCCCATCGCGTCTACACTCGCCGCGACCGCCATAGCCAAACCGACCAAGGTCTTTATAACGACCATATTCCCGGCGAAGTCTATACTTACGACGCCTTCACAGAAAACCTTAATCAGCTTTTCTCTTACCTTTCCTTCATCCGACAGCCGGATGGAATAACACAACTTGCCGTCGGCGGCGGGTGCCTTGGTCAATTTTAACTCTCGTATATCTCTTGAGACAGTCGATTGCGTGACATTAAATCCGGCGGAGACAAGCAGCGCGGTAAGTTCCTCCTGGGTTTCTATAATGTTGCTTCTGACCAGCTCTATTATTTTACTGTGGCGTTTTTTGACATTCATGTTATTCCCTCGGAAGCATCTTGCGACGGAGTATCTCATAAAAGCCCAGCGTCGTTGTCTTGATAATCTCGGTTATATGTTCCGAGCGACAAACTACTATATTCTGTTTTTGTTCAAGACAGCCGATATTTTCGCCGTCAACCATAAGGCGAGCATCCGAGGCCATAACGCGCACGGTATCATTCGCGGAAACAACCCATGGTCTTAAACTTAGTGAGTGCGGACATATGGCGGTAATGGCTATCATCTCTACGTCGGGTTTTAAAATTGGTCCGCCCGCCGATAAAGTATAGGCCGTGGAGCCTGTCGGAGTGGCTATAATCAAGCCATCCGCTCTAAATTCGTCAATAAATTCATCATTTATATATAATTGTATCCCAATCAGTTTTCCTGAACTGCGAGTTATGCACACATCGTTTAACGCTAAAAGATCCGAATCTTCTATCCGCAGCATCATTCGCTTTTCAATCCTGTATTCGCCCTTTAGCAGAGCGGTCAAAGCGCGTTTCGCGTCTGGACGGTCCACATCGGTCAAATAGCCCAGCCTGCCGAGGTTCACCCCCAACAGCGGCTTTCTCCGCACCGCCGCGCGTCCGGCGGCGCGTAAGATAGTTCCGTCGCCACCCAACACAAATATCGCGTCCGAATCTTCAAATATATTATCCCCAATTACCGCTTCACAAGCAAAATCCTGAATCCATCCGGTTAATTCACGCGTAAACGCTAAATTCGTATCTTTTTCGGGATTCGTAATTATTCCTATCTTTTTTATCTCTGTATTTTTTTTCGGTTTTAATTCCATAAAGTAAACCCGATAATTTTATCATATATATTTTTAACGCACAACCCATAACTTTCCAAAATCTCATCTCGTGAACCCTGTTCAATAAAAGCGTCCGGCAAAGAAAAATCATAACACAATTCCGGTTTAATGTTCTTCCTAGCCATTTCAGTAAACAGCAACGATCCAAATCCGCCTGTTGATACATGCTCTTCCAGTACAAATACATATTTGTATCTCTTCAAATAATATACAAGGTCGTCGTTAATCGGATAGATAAATCGCGCGTTGATTAATCCGGGGTTCTTCTTTGGCTTTAATAGCTTGAAGATCTTTATCGCGATATCGGTCATAGGACCCACTGCCACCAATACAATCTCCTCTCCCTCATGAATATATTCCGGCTTACCATAAACTATCGGCAAGGTATGGGGCTTGGAGTCAACCGCAACGCATTTGGGATAACGAATTGCTATAGGCCCATTGTGAATCATCGCAAAATCCAGCATTTTAAGAAATTCCTGCTTATTGGAAGGTGCCATTACAGTCATGTTCGGAAGAGCCAGAAATGATATATCAAACAGACCTTGATGGGTTTCTCCATCCGCGCCTACAATACCCGCCCGATCTATAGCGAAAATGACATGCAGATTTTGCATACATACATCATGCAGAATTTGATCGTATGATCTTTGCAGAAATGTAGAGTAAATCGCCACGACGGGGATCATTCCCGCTTTTGCCATACCCGCGGAAAATGTCACGGCGTGCCCTTCGGCTATACCCACGTCGAACATTCTATCCGGATACTGTTTTTCAAAGTTTTTTAAACCGACTCCGTCTGTCATAGCGGCGCAGACGGCGACCAGTCTGGGATACCTTTGCGCCATAGTAAGCATTGCCGAGCCGAATATATCGGAGTAGGTATTCGCTTTTTTGGCGTGAATTGGCACGCCGGTGTCAATATTGAACGAATCCACCCCATGATAGTCGGACGGGGCTTCCTCCGCCATGCAATATCCCTTGCCTTTTACTGTATAGACGTGCAATAAGACAGGACCGGACATTTGTTTTACCTTGCCCAGCACGCTGATTAGATCTTTCAGATTGTGTCCATCTACCGGGCCTATGTAAGTAAATCCCAGTTCTTCAAACATACCGCCAGGTACCAACAGATACTTTATACCTTCTTTTGTCCGCTCAATGAAGTGCCGTAAATATCTACCCAACAATGGAATTTTACTCAGAACAAGATTAACGTCAGCCTTTGCCCCGATATAAGCTGGAGCAGTGCGGAATTCGTTAAGATACCGTGATAAAGCGCCGACATTCTCAGAAATGGACATTTGGTTATCGTTTAAAACAACGAGCAAGTTGGTGTTTGCGCGTCCCGCGTTGTTAATGGCTTCGTAAGCCAGCCCGCCTGTCATGGAACCGTCGCCGATAACCGCCGTCACATGGTAATTTTGTTTTTGCAAGTCGCGGGCAAGGCAAAAACCTAACGCCGCCGATATGGATGTAGAGGCGTGACCGGTGTTAAACGCGTCGCTTGGGCTTTCGGCGGATTTAGGAAAACCGCTTAAACCCTCTTTGCACCGCAATTTTGTAAATTGGCGCGACCTGCCGGTAATAATTTTGTGTACATATGATTGGTGACCTACATCCCAAATAATTTTGTCATGCGGACTATTAAAGACCTTATGCCACGCTACGGTTAATTCTACGACCCCCAGATTGGAAGCCAGATGCCCGCCGGTTTTGGATAGGGTTTCAATTAAAAATTCGCGTATGTCCTCACAGAATAGTTCCAAATCTTTAGTTTTTAGTTTTTTAATGTCTCTGGGGGTATGAATGTCCAACGGATCCAGCTTTCCGATACTCA
>JAISRJ010000136.1 GCA_031273705.1 Clostridiales bacterium | reverse complement strand
GAAGCAGTTATTTGACGAGAAAAGGGATTTATTTCTAGCTTTTGGATTCGAGACGGAAAACACAGAGTTCGGCGTTAAGATCATCGCCCTGCCGAATATGTTTCGTTCTATAGCAAACGAGCGGTTTTTTTTGGATATGTTAGACACCTTAAGCAGTTTGCCGGAAGAAAAATCTAAAGGAGAACCCCCGACAGATTCAATTGCGGACGCCATTGCCTCGGCAGCCTGTAAAGCGGCGGTCAAGGCAAAAGATCATTTGGACGAATCAGAAGCCAGAGCTTTAATCGAAAGAATGCTGACATTGGAAAATCCATTTACCTGCCCGCACGGACGACCTACAATCGTGGAGATGACAAAGTACGAATGGGAGAAAAAATTCAAACGGGTATGACGTATTTCATCGCCGGACCGACCGCTGCCGGAAAAACTGATTTGGCCGCGGCATTAGCCCAAGAGATAAACGGCGAGGTTATATCCGCCGATTCTATGCAGGTTTATAGATACATGAACGTCGGCACCGCAAAACCCACAATCGAGGAAACGCGCGGTATCCCGCATTACCTAATCGACATTTTGAATCCGGATGAAGTATATTCCGCCGCGCTGTTTCAGAAAATGGCGCTAGAAATTTTAGCGGATATGAAAAGCCGTGGGAAAACACCGATAGTAGCCGGCGGTTCAGGATTTTATATTAACGCGCTGTTATACGGCACACAATTTCAGGCGGACGATACGCGGAGGCGAGAGTATTATTTGAAATTGGCGGAGGAGCGCGGCGGCAATTATTTGCATAATCTGCTAACTGAAAGAGATCCGGAATCAGCTTCCATTATCCACATGAATAATATAAAACGAGTCGCGAGGGCGTTGACTTTTTTTGAACTTAACGGAAAGAAGATCTCCGAGTATAATACGCGGGAAAAAGCAAGAGATGTTCTCCCTAATAACAAACTAATTATTCTAAATATGGAAAGGCAAAAACTCTACGAGCAAATAAATCTGCGCGTGGATAAAATGTTCCGACAGGGTTTGGTCGAAGAAGCGGAACAACTGCTGCGAATGGGTTTTGAAGAATCTTTACAGTCCATGAGGGCGATAGGATATAAAGAGACAATTGAATTTTTAAAGGGTTATCACTCATTAGCCGACGCCAAGGAAAATATTAAAAAAAACACTCGACATTTCGCTAAGAGACAGATAACTTGGCTTAAAAATCGCACAGATGGTTTGTGGATTAACGTTGACGAACGAAATGTTTCTGATATAATTAAGACTATCAAATTATGGCAAGGCTGAGCTTCTACCAATATGATCTTTGCAAAATCGGTCTGTTCCGAATACGCCGCCATAGTATCATAGAATACAAATAGAAAAAGGGGTTGTTCGTAAATGAGTAGTAAGAACTATCAAGATCTGATTCTGAACCAAGTGCGCAAAGATAATATGCCTGTCACCGTATTTCTTACCAGTGGCTTTCAGATTAGAGGGGTTATAAAAGGTTTTGACAACTATGTGATTATTATCGAGTCCGACAACAAGCAACAGATGATATACAAGCACGCGATTTCCACGATTATCCCCATGAAATATATAAACAATCTTGGAGTCGTCGCAAACGAAGACGAATGATGTATTACAGGGTATGCGGGCGGTGGTATGCTGCCCCACGGTAATTGTAAGGGCGGCGAATCGTCCCCCTTATGGTGTATTGTAGGGGCGGCATATTGCCGCCCATTTTATTTTCGTGTCAGCTCAAATTTTATGACAACAGATCGATTATCGTATGGTAATATTATCCTGTTGACATTATAAGGCAGATTTTTTATACTTTATATATACTAAAATTTGTAATATAAGTAAGTATAGAATTATATTCCCATTCTTTACCATTATAATTTTAACCAAGATAAATGTATCATTTAACAAAAATATGATTTGTCAAAGAAGGAGTGAAATTAATCGACAGTCGAACCTATACTCGCGAGTATACTTAGAAAGGGGAGTGAATAATTTAATGAGCTTTTTATGTCCGCTAGTTAGCGTTCTCATGTTCTCGTCTGCCTCGCTGCTTGGCTTGGGTAGTTTACTTGGAGGTTTGTTTAGCTCAAAACCCGTAGAAATACCCGCCTCACAAATACCGTCGATACCGTCGTTTTCTAACATCGCTGAAATCCCAACAGATGAAGATGTGGCTTATTTTTCCGGTGAGATATCCGCCGAAGAACAAGCCGCTATACAGCAAGCCTTTATAGATCAACAAGCCGCCCAACTGCAAGCTAAGAAACAAGAGCTCGCGCAGCAAGCCGCCCAGCTATCCGCCGCGCAGCAAGCCGCCCAACTATACCCCGCGCAGCAAGTCCCCCAGCTCTCCGCCGCTCAGCAAGCCGCCCAATTATACGCCACGCAGCAAGCCGCCCAACTTACTCAATCACAAATTCCATCCGTGGCTAATTATCCCTCTGCATATACCTATCCGACGGCAAATAATTACGTCGCCGCGCCACTTTCATACGGACCATATTATGTAGGGTCTACCCGGCCATTTTGGATAAATAGCGGCGGCGGTGCCGCGCAAGCCACCGGTTACTTAATAGCTCAAGGTCTGCATACAAACATTTGGATAATACAAAGCGATCCCGCGTATCAATACTTTACTTCGGAGATGGCCACGGACATGGTAAGCACTATGGAAGGCATATACGCTCGCATGACTGACCCAATAGCCGGTCTGGGAACTCACGCGAATGTGACAGTCACTACAAATTATCCAGAAATACCTATAGTTGGAGACATAGATAATGACGGAAGAATTAACTTCATATTGTATGATATTAATGGTGATGGCGACTATCCATATAATTACCAGACAGGTCTTTTTGATCCCTATGATTTTTATTATGGGGAACAAAGCAATTTACTGGACTGCGTTCATGTTGATATCGGACTTAACCAATCCTACCTTAATCTGCTGGATGAAGAGTATAAATACCTAACCTATGGACAAATGGCTCACGAGTTCCAGCATTTGTTGTTCTTTATGTATTTTGAAATATACTTGGAAGAATCTTCTGTAATGGATCAATATTTGTGGATTAACGAGTGTATGTCCGAGTTTACGCATGCCTATTACACACATCCCAACATGCAGCTAAACTATGACACAGAAAAAGTTTACTCGAGTTTGCAAAATACATATCTTGGTGATCAACCTTCTGATTTTTTTAATTTCTTTTCTGATAAGAATTATGGAATGGCGTACATTTACTCGATATTTATGAATAATATAACCGGAGGGTCTTTTGCTCATAATCTATATGCTTATATTAAAACGGCGTTTCCCGTCGCTACTACCGTAACCCAATATGAAATAAACTACGCGAACGCGAATTCAAGATCAATGACGTCAACGCTTGGGGATATGTTTTACTATGCGACGGGTGTCGGAAGCGGAGGCGACGACACATTTATACAGTTATACTTTAAGTTTATGGAGAACTTTCTTGCCGATGGCGGTTACATACATGATATATCTTCTGCCGCTCCCGAGCCTACGCTCAAATTTCTTAATGATCCTACGGGCATTACAGACTTTTGGATGGTTCGCCCGATATTGGGAGCAGCTGATTTTACCGACTTTGACCGTATTCCGGAGTTAGCTTCCGGCGGAACGATAAATTTGAACGGATATAATGCGGTATCCGGCTATGCGAGCACGGCCAGCACAACCTTCGGCTCAATCAACGCCTCACAAACGGCGTCGTTATATCCCACCCACGATATGCTATACAGGCTTTACGGAGCAGGAGCCGCTTATTCTCCTGTTTTACAAATTTCCATACCCGCCGACTCCGACACCACACGATATTATGTCGCCGTGCCTAACGCCAGTACCGCTGCCGGAGCGGAAGTTTATCGTATATATGAAGGCATAAATAACTATATTTTAACAAATAACAGTCCGGTATATTTATTCGCCGCGACATTATATAACCCTGTCAACACAACCGTAACATATTCCTGGGTACAATCGGCGACAGCTCAACGATATTCTATCGCAGGTGTTCCAACAAGCAGGGTGTCTGTTTCCTCTGCAAACTTAGACTTATTCACTCCTCCCAAAGCCTCTGCGGCCGCGTCACCTAACGCGACAGCAATTACCTCTCCTAATTTTAGAATCAGCTTTCGCTCTACGCCGACCCCGACACCTTCGGCTGCTTTTCGCTCGGTCAGACCATAAATATTAATTCAGCCGCCCGGCAATGGTTGCGAATGCACTGAAAAAAGGGCTGTCGCAAACTCGTAAAACAGCTGGCGACAGCCCTTTTTTGGATCAAATATTAATTGACAGGGAAAAGTAGAAATTGCCTCGCGTTAGGAAACGGTCACTTTACTTTCCAAATACAGGTAGTTTTCTTCACTCTCGTACCCGGAATCGGCGGTGCTCCTCAACCAGAAGCGGGCGGTGCATAACGGTTATGATATGCAGTAATAACAGATTCCCAAAACTCGTATCAACCCGTACTTCGTGTTTGTCGTTTGGTGAAAGACCGTGAACCACGGAGCCGTTAAATCAACTCAATATCAGTTTTTTCGTTGCGGTGGAACTGCATACAGCACAAACTCAAATGATGGATCTATCTCAGCGTGTTTGCGCAAGTAAAACAGATAATTCGTAAACATCGAGTGGATAAATTCGGTAATCTCAAAAATATCTCTCGGATAGTGATAAACGCAAATCGCTAAAATGGGGTGTTGTGTTGCGATTATCTCCTTTGTGCCTTTGAGCGCGGATAACTCATAACCTTCAACATCCATTTTAATGAATGTCGCTTTTTTGTCGGGAATGATATCGTCGATTTTTACCACGCGAACCTCAATATCGCCG
>JAISRJ010000039.1 GCA_031273705.1 Clostridiales bacterium | reverse complement strand
CTACTCCCGCATTATTGAAGCATTTATACTTTGTAGTATATTATTAGTAGTGAGTATTTGGCAATTGATTAAAAAAAGAGCTACTTACATAATAAATATCAATGGATGGAAGTATCAATTATTCTTGAAAAAGAAGGTGTATTTATGTATTCTATTATATGGTTGCAGTAAAATTTTATTTGTTGCGTGTGTTCTCTCTATATTGTACTTTGTGGATTTTCTCCCAAAGCCAAAAGATATGACTATTGGAGCGCTCTTAGTTCTTATACTATTCATTATCTTTACGATTCCTATATTAGGATATACCGAGTATAAAAAATATGAAAGTATGAAATTTAATGAATGATAAATCAACAATCCGGGAAATGGGTATTAACTATAAATTCAACATGCTTAGATCTAAATAATACACTTCATCGGTGTTAATATCTATTGTGTATAATCTGTTTCTAATTTGATCTAACCATATACTTCGGAAAAATGGGCGGTCTGTTATGAGTTCATAAAGTAGTTTTCCATTCCAATCAAATACATGTATGGTATTAAGAAGTGGCATTTCAACGCCAACACGGTCAATCCACTGCTCTTTTCCCCAATAAGTAGCATAGATAAAATGATCATCTGCTTGCACGCAATTATAATAATTATTCTTCGGATTTACGTCTGTAATTGACTCTAAAAGAGAAAAATCGGGACCGTTTTTCATACGAAAACCAACAACTTTTCCTGTATGAATATCTAAAATATTTATTTGGGGGAAATGCCTCATCGCTTGCGCTATTTTAGTAGCATCCGGCTTGATAACATCCCATGTATAAAAAAAGGATTCTAGCATTGAAGCATCCCTATTTATCACTGATTTCTTCTTGTAAATAGGGTAATCTTGTATCACTGCATTTGTAACAATAGACCGCTTTTCATAATACGGGGTCGTAGCTTCTTCACGACTCAAAATATCGGATGGTCTGTTGATAAACAATCTATCTTCTGCTTGATAAAACAGAAAGAAATAACGATTTTTATCATACGAAATAATCGTGTCATATACGGTCGTTCCCTGCTCAATAGATTGACTGATATTCCACAAAAACAAGCGGCTTTCATTATAAGCCCATAAGTATGTACATATATCGTTCCCTTTCTTGAAAATCTGATAAATACAATTGACAGAAGTTGCCTCGTGAGAGCCTTGACCTTTTTCACAAAAGAATCCGATTTCTTTGCCTGAATCTAAATTAATGATATTAAAAAAATGATTCGGGAAGTTCGGATGCCAACAAATAAATAGCGAATCATAAACAGCTATCATTCCAGACTGGATGCCATCCAAGTGAACGGATTTGCTTGTGACATTTTTCACAATCTTACTACTATTGTCGATGTAACGAATATCTCCATTGAAATAGTAGCCGTCTTTGCTTTTATTACAACAAGCAAATACGCCAAGAATAACAATAAAAAACGTGCTGTAAATTATTTTTCTATCCATAAAAGCCAAATTCAAAATGGCACAAAGCCCATTCATTCAAAATGAAATAATCAGCCCAAATATATGTATAATTTTCTATTCGACAAGGCTATTTACGGCTAAATCTTTTTTGAGGTGGTACGGGGAGATGTCGACCGGGCGCAACGAGTGGAGACACCTAAATATGTTTTTTTAACAGTTGAATGGGGGCTTATGGTTTCCCGAAAAGCGATGAGTGGGGGTTGGGTGGAAGTAGGAGGTCATAGTGGTCTCTTTTTTAGGTGTTTGGCGATGAATGGGTGGCTTAGGAGGCTGTATTGGTTAATAATTATGCCGGGATTTGAAAATCAGTTAATTAGGCATACAATTAATAGTTAAATGGTGTGTTTCATATACATAGTGTAAGTGTTACGAATATTTAAATCGGCCAAATAGGCTATTTTGTATAAAGGATAAGTTAGCTTTTGGTAATTTGTTCACGTATTTTCACCAAATTCATGCTTATGTCAAGAGGAAATCACGTGCATGACCCAAAAAAATCATGCAGCATGATTTGGGAAAAAGGCCTGCGTGATTTCCCTTCAACTGGTGCATAAACCCCTAATAAGATTGAATATTGCATTAAATTTCGTCAAAACAACGAAATTTAACAGTCGCAAGTGATGAGTTAGGAGGTAGAAGTGGGATTCGGCTGAAATATCAATTTGATTGAAACGTCAAGGAATGCTATCAAAAACAACATTAGATCGCCCAATTTACAATCAATAATCAATAATTAAGCATTACATAAGCGCATTCCGCGTTTCCATAATGGGCGTTTTTCGGGGCTGCCGGAGGGTTTGCCGCCAAAAAATGGATTTTTTAGGGGGTCAAATCTGACATTATGCCGGATTTGACGATTTGCTACTTCTGAACGGGATTTTCTTGTTTTTTTACAGCAACTGCATTTTTATTGAGTCGGGGCTTATACTAAAGAAAGCGCCTTTGCGTTTAATTAAGTGAGTTGTCAGACGTAAGATGAAAATAGTACAAATCAATAAATATTTCTACCCAAGAGGCGGATCGGAAACGGTGTTTTTCAATACCATAGAGTTGCTGGAGCAACATGGTCACACCGTTATTCCCTTCTGTATGAGGAATGTAAAAAACTTAGATAGTCCGTATGCGTCTTATTTCGTGGATTATCCGGAGTTTTCCGAATCCGGCTTTTGGACGAAAATAAGACATATTCCTTCGTTTATCTACAACCGCAAGGCGGCGAAGCAATTAGACAGGCTACTCGAAAGGGAGAAGCCCGATATTGCGCATATACACCTATTGTTCAACAGCTTATCGGTGTCGATCTTACCGGTATTGAAGAAGCACCGCGTGCCCGTTGTTATGACGGCACACGATCACCGCCTGATCTGCCCGGCCTACCTCTTTATCGACGGCAAAAGGAAGGTATGCGAACGTTGCCGCGACGGGCATTTCTACCATTGCGCCTTACATCGCTGTTCGAAGGGTCAATTGTTTCAGAGTGTGATGCTTACGATAGATAGTTATTTCAGGAAATACCGTCTTTCGCCGCTTGATTATGTCGACCGGTTTATCTTTGTTGGCCATTTTTCGCGCGGGAAACACATCGCCTTTTCTGCGAAGTATGAAGGAAGCTCCAGTGTTTTATTCAATTTCACCCCCATTCAGCCTCAGGCTGTTACGCCCAAAGACGACTATTTGCTCTACTTCGGGCGTATCTCGGAGGAGAAGGGAATCCCTACCTTGATGCGGGCAATGGAGGAGTTCCCTGATGTGAAACTGAAAATTGTGGGAACAGGCTCATTATTAGAGGAATTGAAGGGGAGGAGCCTCCCGAATATTGAATTTACCGGCTACCGCTCCGGCGAAGACCTGCACGACTACATCCGGAAAGCGCGTTTTATCATTGTCCCTTCCGAATGTTACGAGAATAACACGCTGGTTATCATTGAGTCTTACACTTTAGGGACGCCCGCTATCGGAAGCCGTATCGGGGGGATACCGGAATTTATACAAGACGGGCAAAACGGTTTTCTTTTCGAGCCGGGCTCCGTCGTTCAACTGAGGGAGAAAATCCGGCAAGCGCTGAGCCTTTCTCCTGAATCATACGCCAATATGTGCCAAGAAGCACAAGTTTTTGCCGCGAATAACTTTAGCGGAGATATGTATTACAAGAAATTGATTTCACTCTATAAAGAGGTGATTAAAAACAAGAAAGAATGAAAATAGTTGTCTGTGGAACCAGAGGATTTCCCAACATACAAGGTGGGATAGAAACCCACTGCGAAGAGTTGTATCCGCGCATAGCTGCTGCCGGCGAGGATGTAACGGTAGTAAGAAGGAGAGGATATGTGACCGACAAATCGTCTTTGACTTACAAAGGTGTGAAATTCAAAGATATACACGTTCCAAAGATCAATGGCGTGGAAAGCGCCATACATACGCTACTCAGCGTTTTTTACGCCAAAAAGGCCCATGCGGAGGTGTTGCATATACACGGCGTAGGCCCTTCCATCGTTGTGCCGATAGCTAAATTACTGGGACTAAAAGTAGTAGTGACACATCACGGCCCTGATTACGAGCGAAAAAAATGGGGGCCTTTTGCCCGCTTCGTGCTCCGTACAGGCGAGTTTTTAGCGGCGCGGATGGCCGACGAGATCATAGCTATCTCGCCCGTTATCTGCGGTATACTGAAAAACAGGTATAAACGGACCAAGCATGTCAGGCTGATATACAACGGTGTAAACCTGCCCGTACAAGCGGCTACTGCCGCCACCTACCCCGAAAGTCTCGGTCTGGAACGGGGCAAGTATGTGTTGGCCGTTGGGCGTTTTGTGAAAGAAAAGAATTTCGACCGCCTGATTGATGCCTTCCTAAGCTCAGAGGAGGCCGCGTCTATGCGCTTGGCGATTGCCGGCGATTCGGATATAGAAACGAGCTATTCGCGTGATTTAAAGGCCAAAGCGAAAGCCAAAGGCGTCGTGCTGACCGGTATGATCAAAGGGCGTGATCTGGCCGAACTCTATGCCAACGCCGCCCTGTTTGTCCTGCCTTCGTCCCATGAAGGGCTGCCCATTACGCTGCTTGAAGCCATGAGTTACAAGCGTAAAGTGTTGGTTAGCAATATACCTGCCAATTTAGCCGTAGGTCTGGAAGCTGATTCGTATTTCAAATCGGACGACTGGGAGGAGCTGAGCAGGAAAATGAGCGCTCAACTAAAAAAGGAGAACCGCGAGCAGACCTACGATTTGTCGGTCTACGACTGGAGCCGTATTTCGACCGACACCTTAGAGGTTTACAGGCGCGTTTTACACCCTGCGGCGCCGCCTACGGATATGTGTATCATCCTCACCTATCGCTGCCCCATGCGCTGTAAAATGTGTAATATATGGGAGAATCCCACGGAGAAGGAACGGGAGATTACGCCCGAAGAAATCAAGCGCCTGCCCAAGGTTAAATTTATTAATATCACCGGCGGAGAACCCTTTGTCAGAGAGGATTTGGAGCAGATCATCGAGATATGTTTCACCAAATCGCCCCGTGTGGTCATTTCCACCTCCGGCTGGTATGAAGACCGGCTTCTCGCTCTGGCAAAGAAGTTTCCGCGCATCGGCATACGTATCAGCATCGAAGGGCTGGCACAAAAAAACGACGAACTGCGCGGCCGGCAGGGGGGCTTCGAGAAAGGGCTGCGACTCTTAGAAAAACTTAGAGCGATGGGTGTCAAGGATATAGGCTTTGGCTGCACCGTCTCCAATAATAATTCGGCGGATATGCTGGAACTCTACAAACTTGCCCGCTCGATGAAAATTGAGTTTGCAACGGCTGCCTTCCACAATTCGTATTACTTCCATAAGTACGATAATGTGATCACGAATACCGAAGAGGTGTGTCGCAATTTCGAGAAATTAGTCAACCTCCAACTGCGCGAGCCTCATCCAAAGTCGTGGTTTAGAGCCTTTTTCAATATGGGCCTGATCAATTATATCGAAGGAAACAAGCGCCTGCTGCCTTGCGAAGCCGGCTTAGTGAATTTCTTTGTAGAGCCTTACGGCGACGTCTACCCCTGCAACGGCTTAGAGGAAAAATACTGGAAAGAAACGATGGGTAATATACGCGAGACGCCTGATTTTCAGGAGATATGGGAAGGCGGACAGGCAGAGAAAGTGCGCAATAAGGTGCGCTGCTGCCCAAAAAACTGCTGGATGGTAGGGACGGTCTCGCCGGTGATGAAAAAATACCTGAGAACCCCCTTGCGCTGGTCGGTCGGCAATAAGATACGCAGCCTTGCCGGTAAGCCTGCCAAACTGAACAAAACAATCTGAAAACCAATCTTTTCCGACAAAGAATAAAGCACGCTATGAAGCAGACACTCATCAATAAATACTTCTTTTATTTATTCGTTTTCACGCTGGTATTCAGCATTATATTATATAAGGTCATCGGGTTCGACTATATGGATGAACTCACGGCGATGGCCTTATTCGTCTTCTTCTTTTATGCCGCATTCCAAACGCCTGATTGGGAGTTTAATAAGGTGTTTTTATGGTTTCTGGGCATTTGCCTTTTCTATGTCTGCTACTCCCTGTGGATCGGCAGCAATACGCCCCAGGCCATCTTTCACGACTTGGCCACCCAAATAAAGCCTTACTTGGGGTTTTTCTGTGTCTACCAACTCAAACCCCTGTTTACCAAAGCGAATAAAGCCATGTTGCAGGATATT
>JAISRJ010000011.1 GCA_031273705.1 Clostridiales bacterium | reverse complement strand
CGACTTTATCTTCCTCGTTGGATTTCCAATTGATAAAATCCAGGATCTCCGGGTGGTCCAAATTTAGTATATTCATTTTTGCGGCTCGGCGGGTAGTGCCGCCGGATTTTATCGCGCCCGCGTTGCGATCTGATACTTTTAAGAAACTCAACAGCCCGGACGATTTTCCTCCGCCGGACAGCGGCTCACTTTTCGCTCGTATCGCGGACCAATTTGTTCCGACTCCGGAGCCATATTTAAAAAGCAGAGTTTCGGTTGTCAATTGATCGGTTAATGAGCGTTTACCAATCAAAGAATCCTCCACACGCACTATAAAACAAGCTGAACCCTGCGTGCGTGTATAGGCGTCGTTAGATTCGACAACGTCCTCCGATTCATCGTCGTAATAATAATGCCCCTGAGGTCTGCCGTTTATATCATAGATAAGTTTTAGACCCGTATTAAAAAATTGCGGACTGTTCGGAGCCCAAATCTGAGCAAGCATCATATACACCAATTCGTCATATAAAACTACGCTTTGCTCTTTAGAGATCATTACTTCGTCGTAAAGCGCCTCTGTCCAGAAGGATACCATTCTATGCGCCAACTGGCGCATAGAATATTCATAGCCTCTATCATTCGGTACGCCTTTTTTTCGGAAATATTTACCTGCGATAATATCACACGCGCTTTGGGAATAATCTTCCGGGAACTCCAAACCGCGCATATCGGTTAAAATGTCGCCGGTCGAGTAGTTTGTAAGCTTAACGTCAACTTGCTTCCAACGGAAAAGATCATAAACCGTTTTATCGGAATTAATAAGCTCTTTTGTAAATAATCTGAATATTTTACCATCCAATTCCATTGTTTCTTTTCTCCCCTTGTACATTGCTTAGAAATATATCTTATCATATAAGCTCTTAACATAAAATAGATCAATTGTTCGTACCGGCGGCAATCCCTTTAGATAAGCCAGTCGCAAATTTCGCAATGTTGGCAATGCATTAACCGCGCCATTATTGGCGTAGTGGTAAAATATTTCATCATAAAAGTAGCAGAATAGTCGAAAATAAGATTAATTCTATCAAATAAAGATTCATATGCTTCCTGGGAGGGATGTTAATGGCGGTAATCGGCGTGATAGGGGACCCAAAAGCTGTTGAATTTCTGGGAGAATTGCGTGATAACGCTATTTTGCGGGCGGAAATAATTGATTTAAGCAAGAAATCAACGCGTTTACCGCTCGAAGCCGATTTTAAGCCGGATATAGTTTTGATCGGAAGTGGAACTTCTGGGGAGAATCGTCCCGGGGGCGGATCCTTCGCTGAGTCTGAAATAGAATCCTATGAAAAATATTTTAACGATAACATCGTTCTGATAAATCCGGAAAACAAAGAATTTTTACCGCTTGTGGCGTCGTGGCGAGGATTGCTGATAACATATGGGTTTAATAACAAAGTTTGTGTCACGGTTTCAAGCGTTTCAGACAAAGATTTGCAAATTTGTATTCAGCGCGAATTACCTTCGTTGAATAATAAAATCCAAGAGCAACAGGAGTTTTGTGTAGCCGCGGATATGGAAAGGTATTCCGCCGAGAGCGTTTTAGCGGCAATTACAGCCTCATTAGCCGCGGGAGTAGAAGTAAGAGTTCTAAATTCTGTTACTTGCGAATAAGAATGGTATCAGATATACCGAGAATTTCCAAGCAAAGCCTGTGTACGGAGGTGAAGCAAGCCCACTGTACGATGTCCATTCAGGTTGTGTCTGTTTACAGACCCTGGTAACTATTTGACCGATGGCTTGGGAATAGAGAAAGGAGAGTTATGTATGCCGCAGGAGGGTTTGCTGGTCAATAATTCCGCGAACATAGCGGGGAAAATTGTGTCGGGTTTTACTTACAGTCATGAGGTGTATGGAGAAGGTTTCTTTACATTTTTTGTCGAGGTTCAGCGGTTGAGCGAGGCTTCGGATGTTCTTCCGGTCACTATTTCTGAAAGATTGCTTGAAGGCGAGAATTTTGTTGAAGGTTTGCAGGTACATATTACCGGGCAGATCAGATCTTACAACAACTATGTGGAAGCGGACAGAAAGAATAAGCTGGTTCTGACCATTTTTACCAAGGATATCGAGCAAGTATATAATCTGGAAGAATATAATCCTAACGAGATTATACTCAATGGGTTTATCTGTAAACCGCCGGTTTATCGCACAACGCCGTTCGGCAGAGAGATTGCGGATTTACTGCTTGCTGTCAACCGCTCGTATAATAAATCGGATTATATTCCCTGTATAGCTTGGGGACGTAACGCGCGGTATGCCGGTAGGCTAAAGATTGGCGAACGCATTAGAGTGTACGGAAGAATGCAGAGCCGTGCTTATCAAAAAAAGAAAGACGACGGTCAAGTGCTGGAAAAAGTCGCCTACGAAGTGAGCATCTCCAAAATCGAGACAGAATCGTCATTTAGTCCGGAATCATCCGATCCGACGGATTTTAATGACGGTTTGCCCCACGACGAACACGACGAAGAGGAAGCAGGTATTAATTGACAATCCCTTCAAATTAATGTATGATATAATAAAATAATATAAACGTAAGGTTAAACGTAAGGTAAGTTTACCATGTGGAGGGATATACGTATGAAGACAGAGTTTTATGTAGAGTACGACGAAAAACAAGTCGTTTTACAAGACATCGAAGAGAGAGCTAAAGCAACCTGGAAAGAGGAAGGCAACAAAATGAAGGAGTTGAAATCACTTCAACTATACTTCAAACCTCAGGAACAAAAAGTATATTATGTATTTAACGGCGATAGTAACGGAGATTTTTTTGGAGTGTAGCGTTGTCGCCCCCGCAAGGCAATTTGTGATTCCACCGAAAATGCCTTGCGGGGGCTTTTTGCGTTGTGAATTGTTATTCCCAGTGCGCTGTAAGCATAAGGGTGTCATTTAGGATTGGCGATTGCGCAATGCTGTAAGCAAAAGATGTATAATATTGCTCGGCATTACTGCCCGGTGAAAATTCATAGATGCACCCTGTAATGTCATCTATAACTAAACCGGCGCGATACGCGACCTTACATAAAGTGTAAGGCGTAAACCAGTATCGATGATCCGCGTTAATAAACTCCGATCCGCGATTAAGTACATAAGATATTTGGTTGATACCAAAAGCGTTTGGCACCGTAATGATTACACTGGATATATTGCCGCTGTAATTATTGCGAATTCGCTGTAGAAACAAAACGGGATTGTCAATATGTTCCAACATATCCGGCATTAGCAATATATCCCAAACAGATTCCTCTATTTCTCTAATGCGTGGTTGCGTAATATCCGCCTCTATAATATTTGTAATGCCATTTATAGCCAGATAGTCAACGGCTTCTTTGTTAATATCTATCCCCAAGCATTCACGTGATACATATGTCAGCATTCTATGGAGATAGGTTTGCTGTTGCAGTCTAAAAGCTATTATCTCTAAATGATCTGTACAACCCAGATGTAAAACCCGTTTGCCTTCGCATTTATCCAAAATAGCTGCTTGCCTTAGTCTTACACCATCCATAATCGAGACCGGGGGCATAGTAAACTCGGTTATTAAAAATTTCTTGCTATCTAACGCTTCCAAAACAGATTTGTCAAGCATGTATCGCACGCTCTTTCCGCGTTCCTACAACATCCATAAGTTGGTTAGCCATGACTTTAGCTACATGTTTATATTTAAATTTACCAGCCATTTTCCGGGATTCATTGGCAAGGACGATTCTTGCCTGCGGATTAGACGCCAAATACGCTATCGCAGCCCCCATCCCGTCAATGTCACTCGGCTCACATATCAGGCAGTTTTCGCCGGGCTTTCCAAACATGTTTATTCCGTCATTATCTACAGATATAACTGCGGTTCCGGCAGCCATCGCTTCCAAAGCGTCAATCGGGAATGCGTCATAGAGACTCACGCAAAGAAAAATATCCGCGTTCGCAAATACTGAATCCCCAAGACTTTTTTTTTCTGAAGAAGATACGATGCTTAATGGAAATGGCGTCACTAAATTAGCTGGTTCCCCGTTCGTAATCCAGGTGACAGAAAAATTCGCGCCCATCTCATTTGCGCGAAGCAAAGCTCTAAAGGCAAGACCAACTCCACCACGCGGCTGTTGAGAATCGCCTTCAACTAAAATAACAACATCGTTGCTTTCAGATCGCGTTGTGTCGGTTATTTCTACAGGTTTAGGCACATAAAACGCCTTGCGGTCATAGTATGCAGAGAATCTTTCTATCATAGAGTCTGACACAGTAAATATTATGTCGGGACGGCTAAAAAGCTGCTTATGGTCATCTCTGAAGGTATCGTTGGCGAAGAAAGGGAAGCCATAATCGCCGTACATATACACTTCGCCTAATTCCCAAAAAGCCAGAGGAAATGTAAAATCAGCGGTATATTTGAGTTGCCTGGCGTCCGTAAAAACAATTATATCCGGAATATCCGCTTGTTCAGGGATCTCTTTGGCGTTATCTACCAAACAGAGCTTTACTTTATTGTTCTTTATGAGTTCCAGTTTGTTTTTATCATCATGATCGGAAACATACACCGTAACATCATGATCCAGTTCCATCAAACCCTTGATCATTAAAGAGATAGTGCGTAAATCGGAAATACTCGAACGCAAAGATAGCATAAAGCCCATTGATAGAGATTCAGAAGTTGCATCTTCCTTACGGCCCTCCGTGCTGCCTTCTTCGCCGAGGGATGCGCGTAAGTACCCCTCTATAATGGGGATGTCGGCGTGACCGACAGCGAAAGTTAAAAGGCGTTTAAAGAAGGAATATAACCTTATACTGCCGGCAAACACTTTTATATTAAAATAAGAAAAA
>JAISRJ010000309.1 GCA_031273705.1 Clostridiales bacterium | reverse complement strand
TTAACTATATTCGCAATTTCTTGTGATAAATATGTCAGATATTTACCGCCGCTTTGCGAGAAATTAGGGGGAAATATTGGTTTAATAAAATTCAGAGTAAATATTAAGAGTATATATATGCCCGCAAGGGTATGAATGACCCACCTTTTGAGCTTTGACTTGATTATACTTACGGCTTCTATATATCTAATGCCCATAAAAGTAATTAATACAGGCACCACTATCATACCGCGTTGAATAGATGTATAACTGTCGTAGTTCACGCCTTTCATCAACAAGGCTGAGAGCACAGCCGCAATTACCCAAATAACGATTTGCATATCGATTTTCTTGAATAATCCCGCAAGCGCCAAAGCCATGTACGCTAATACAACAGGGGTAAACAAACGAAATAAACCGTATGGATCTTCTTTAATTAAGCCGATGGTTGATTTTACTACAAAATCCATTGCCGTTTTATTTGACTTTAACGAGTCAAAGCCTTTCATAATCATCATCACGAAGGAGACCAGCGGTATTGAGACGTATAATACAACGCTTATGTTAAGAGCAATCTTGGCTAATAGCTGTTTTTTTTCAGCTCCGGACGTTTCGCTATTACCACCAGATATTTTAAAAGATTTCGCGAAGGATTGCGTCAACTTGAATGTGTATAAGGTCAAGACGGCAATCAGCAGGCAACATGAAGCGAACGCCGGAGTATACATAGCGCCCATCATTGCCCCGCAAAATCCTAAGCCCAGAATCCAAAACACATTTGTTTTACTCAAATCTTTTTTACTGAAGTATAGGAAAAACCAACCTATAGCCATCATAGTAAACGAAGGCGGCAATAACACCTGCTCGCTTATTCGCGTATAAACAGCTATCAGTGGGCTTGTGAACACCGCCATTACGATAGTTCCCGCGGCTAGGCTATTATTCGAGGTTTTCGATTTAAAATATTCTTTTAAGCCGCAGTACATTATAAGCGCGGAAATTGCGAATATAAAATCAAAAGCAAAGTGTACGCTAAACGTGTTCGCTCCTAAGATTAAAGTAGATACAGACAGCATAATATACTGTCTGGCGGGGTATCCCCAAAAAGCCCAATCAACATACTTAAAGTCTTTTGTAGATAACGCGTCTATACCTGCCGCAACCTCCTGTGTGCTTTCGTAATCCAACCATCTGATTCTAGTGCTACCGCATCCATAAAATACAAACCCGCAGATTACAAGCATTATTAACAGACCGAAGAATTGGCGGCGTTTTATATCTTCGTAAAACGATTTAAAAACAATAATATTCATGCTCACGAAGAAAACCGCCAAAGAAACAATCCATATCCGTGAAGCAATTAAAGAAAAATAGCCCTTATATTTAAAAGCCAATATTTCTAAAATGGAAATACATAATAAAATCCCTGACGTTATCCATGTAATAAAAAGCGACTGTTTACGAGTACCATCCACGTTTCACCTCGCTCTAATATTATTATAAATTATAAGTATAATGCAATGGCCAGCTATCTCAAGCACTCTTCCACGGCTTGCGAAACGATTGCCTCAAACGCGTTTTTCTGCAAGGAGTATACCCCCTTGGCGGTCATGCCGCCGGGCGAGCAAACCTGATCTATCAATTCCCAAGGATGTTCGGAACTCTCCGCCAGGTTTTCCGCGCTACCCCAAACCGACTTAGCCGCTATGGACAAAGCCTGCTTCTTATCCATCCCCAACCGCGCGGCCGCCCTCGCCAAAGCATCAACGTACATATACGTAAACGCCGGGGAACATCCCGCGATCGCCGTAAATACCCCAAATAACTTCTCCGGTATTTCATGAAACGATCCAAACGCGTTTACAAACCCATAAACCGTCTGTTTTTGTTCCGCGTTCACATATTCATTATAAGCAACGCCGGTTACGCTCCCGCCGTTTTTTGCGTTTAAATTGGGCATAATCCGAACAAAAGGTGTTTTTCTATCGGCAAAAATATTATTTGTATTATAGCCGGCAATCATAGAAATAACTAGTTTTTCGTTCATATGCGGGACATTGACAACCTTCTCCACCACTTCGGAAGCTATATTGGGCTTTACCCCCAATATAATAATATCCCCAAACACCGCAGCGTCAGTCGGATCTGTCCCTCCTCGCGTTCCCAAGGTATTCTTAAAATGGTTCAACCTCTCATTATTATTTTCACAAACCCAAACATCCGACGGGTTTTTGATAAAGTCCACCTTCAAACATCTCTCCAGAATCGCTCCCGCCATATTACCACAACCAATAAACGCGTAATTCATAAAAATTCCTCCCGCCCCAAACATATCATATAGCAGTATTTTTTCAACCAATACGTAACTTGGATGACTTCGACAAGCAATCGACATATTATAAAACACTTGAAGTTATAACATTTTTAAAAATAAACGGAAAAGTTCATTCTTGTTTATTCTGAAAAACCAGCGCTACGATTGCGAAAAATAGTAAGTCATGCTATAATGCGTTTTCAGGAGGGTTAAAATGTCTAAATTATTCGGAACCGATGGCGTTAGAGGTATCGCAAATACAGAATTAACACCGGAACTGGTTTTCAAACTAGGTCGAGCGGGCGCGTATGCGCTGACAAAAATCGAACACCACTCGCCTCGTATCATAGTGGGTACAGATACTCGCGTTTCTAAAGATATGCTTTCCGCGGCGCTTATAGCGGGCATGTGTTCGGTTGGGGCTACGGTATACAACGCGGGTATTCTGCCGACTCCCGGCATCGCGTATCTTGTGCGGGCGTATAAATTAGACGCGGGGGTTGTCATCTCGGCGTCTCACAATACTATGGAATATAACGGAATAAAATTCTTCAATATAGACGGTTATAAGCTGCCGGACAAAACCGAAGAAGAGATAGAGGAACTAATCCAAAACGATCTATCCGGTATTCCAACACCGACAGGGGAGGGCGTCGGGACAGTCGAAAACTGCCGCACAGCATTAGAAGATTATGTTTCTTTCTTAAAATCCACTGTCCCAGGCTTAGATTTAAACGGCTTAACCGTAGCGGTGGATTGCGCTAACGGAGCGACATACCAAGCCGCTCCTATGCTGTTTGAACAGCTTGGGGCAAATGTTTGCGCAATGCACCATAAACCGGACGGATTGAATATAAATAAAGATTGCGGCTCTACCCATATGGAATCCCTGATAGAATTTATGAAAACGCGCAAGGCGGATATAGGTTTAGCGCTGGACGGCGATGGTGATAGATTATTATGTGTGGATGAAAAGGGAAATATGCTGGACGGGGATCAAATTTTATCCATCTGCGGACTTCATTTAAAGCGGAATGGATCTTTGAAAAATAATACAATTGTAATAACGATCATGAGCAACCTGGGGCTTTACGCCTTGGAGAAAACGGGGGACATCCGGCTGGAAATAACCGGTGTGGGCGACAGATATGTGCTGGAGAGAATGCTGGAGCAAGGGTATAACCTGGGCGGCGAGCAATCTGGGCATATAATTTTTCTGGATTACAACACCACCGGCGACGGATTAATGACCGCTTTACAACTTCTGTCCATTATGAGATCCAACAACGAATCCCTATCAAATCTAAACTCTGTTATGAAAGTCATGCCGCAGGTGTTATACAACGTAACCGTGGCTAACGATTACAAAGAAAACTACAACGCTCATCCTATAATCAAAGAGGCCATAGAGCAGCTAACCCTCCGATTTAAAGACACAGGCAGGGTTCTAATCCGCCCGTCCGGCACGGAACCGGTCATACGCGTAATGCTGGAAGGGCAAGACCAAACGGAAATCGAACTCGAAGCCCGCAAATTAGTCAAACTGATGGAGACGTGCTTGCAGTAATTCGCCAATGCCCCCGCCTCATGGTTTTGGGGCGGTTTTTTTTAACTAGCGCCTGGGATATATCTTGGGCGTCTGTTTTATTTTTTGAATGACAACGACCGAATGCCGCAAAGTCTCATCAGCAAAGTCGTCCCTTATCCGCACCCATTCTATACGGGCGACACTACCGCCCATCTTTTCAATCATCACCCTTGCCTCTCTCGTCTCGTGTTCCCCATCTAAACCCTTCATGGCGTAAAAATATCCGCCGGGCTTTACCAAGGGCAAACAATACTCCGCCAATACACTCATACGCGCGACGGCCCGCGCGGTCACAACATCATATTTTTCTCTAAACTTCGCGGCCCGTCCGGCATCTTCCAATCTTATATGTACAAGTGAAGTGTTTTTAATCCCAATGCTTTGAATTACTTCATCCAAAAAATTCAAT
>JAISRJ010000200.1 GCA_031273705.1 Clostridiales bacterium | reverse complement strand
CCCGGATGTTCCAATACCCCACCCGGTGAGGCGTTGTTTTCAAAGAATGACGCTCCGTATTCTTCCGTTGCCATAGCCACGCCTATAGCGTTTCGCGCCATAGCTATAGGACTATACCCGATAAGCCCGTCAAAACCAAGCCCCGGGATGTGCATTATGTCCGAATTGTCCCACGTAAATGTTTTGCTTTCACCATTATACATAGCGTCATTTTCATCTACAGTATAAGTATAAATTAGTTTACCTGTAATACCTCTATTAACTGTCATTTTACTTGGCTTTAATGGATACAGTGCCACAATTTTTCCATCATAGGCCATGCGTTTATAAATATAGGCATTGCCCCATAAAAGCAAATGAGTCATGATAGTTTCCCGGAATACAAATGAGGTCATAAGTTCGTTAGGCGCGTCGTGGAGTAGGTAGTAAAGCGAATGATTATGCGCGCGCTCTTGCTTCTCTCCATCCATCCTGTATATATGTAGCGGCAATTCTGCAATGGCTTCCGATATGACACGAACGCAGGCATATACAGTAGTTATTTGCATAGCATTTATTGGCGTTACCGTTCTATGCCCATTAAATATAGGAGGATAAGATATCGGCGAATTTTCCTTTGTCAATGCCGCATTTATTGTTTGTGCATTTATTGTTCGTTTTCTAAATAGCGCGTCAAATAATTTCACAATTTAAACGCCCTACTACTTGTTATCGTTCTTCGATTAAATTCAAGAACCATAGACAGAAATCTCCTTTTATAAATTTAATTTTATAAAATTAATAATCCTCGTTCTTCATAAATACTTTCTGGCGTTTTCCCACCGCATTTTATAGCCCGGTCAAGGGCCATTATCAACGCTACAATACCGTCAATCTTCTCGCTTGACTTCTGTTTGTCCGGCTTAATATTTCCCGCTGGGTCTGTGCGTATGAATATATTATCTGCCATCCACCTCAAAACAGGATGCCCCCCATGCGCCAGTTCCCTTGATAGAACCAATCTCATTAATTCTTTTGTCGGCGGCGACATATCCTTAAAGCCTTGACCGAACGGCACTACTGTAAGTCCCATACCATCAAGGTTTTGGCTCATTTGTGTCGCGCCCCAGCGGTCAAAAGCTATTTCACGAATATCGTATTTCATACTCAGTTGTTCAATGAACGTCTCAATAAATCCGTAATGAACTACATTCCCCTCTGTCGTTTTAATAAAGCCTTGCTTGTTCCATACATCATACATTACATGGTCTTTCTTAACCCGTAAATCTATGTTTTCCTCTGGAATCCAAAAATAAGGGAGCACAATATACTTTTCTCCATCTGTTCTTGGAGGAAATACCAATACAAAGGCTGTAATATCACCAGTGCTGGAAAGGTCAAGCCCTCCATAGCATACACGCCCAGACAATTCTTCCTCGTCAATGTTGAATGCGCATTCGTCCCATTTATCCATAGGCATCCACCTAATGGATTGTTTTACCCATTGACAGAGCCTTAATTGCCGAAACACATTTTCCTCTGCCGGGTTTTGTCGAGCTGATTCACATGCCTGCTTTATTTTATCAATCGTGATTGTATGACCTAGTGAAGGATTGACTTTTTTCCATACCTTTGGGTCTGTCCAGTCGTCGGCCTCATCTGCTCCATAAATCACCGGATAGAAGGCATTATCACTTTTGCGCCCATTGAGAATGTCCAAAGCTTTGTTGTGAACCTCAAAGCATATACTATTTGTATCGCTTCCGGCAGTCGTTATATTAAAAAATAGGGGCTGACGACGAGCGTCACCAGAGCCTTTAGTCATAACGTCGTACAGTTTCCTATTGGGCTGTGCGTGGAGTTCGTCGATAATTACCCCATGCACGTTAAACCCGTGCTTATTTGGCGCGTCAGCCGATAGGACTTGATAGAAACTATTTGTCCGCTCATATATTAGCCGTTTTGTGGAAGCTCTTATTTTGATTTGCTGTGATAATTCCGGCGACATCCTCACCATATCAGCGGCGACATTGTATACGATTGAAGCTTGTTGCTTATCTACCGCGCAACCGTATACTTCGGCGCGTTCTTCCTTATCTCCGCATAGCAATAACAAAGCGACAGCGGCGGCGAGTTCGCTGTTATGAGTAGGCAAACAAGAACGCCCCACCAAATATTGATGGGATTCACTATCTACCTGTATACATTGCATTCCTGTATTTTTTATAGGCTCGATTTTATCTATATAACGGTAATGGCTTCGACTTTTATGATTACGTTTAATAGCGCGAATCTGCTTACGTTGTAACCCTGCCACTTGAACATCTTCAAAAGCGGTAAATTTAACCATATACATTGTTTCGCCTGTCAAAATTCTTCCGCATTCTGCACCCGATTTATTCCAATCAATACGTTGAGTACAATCGCCAACAGTGACCGTATTTTTGATACCAAGCGTCCATAATAGTTCGCTGACGCTGTTCGCTAAAGGTTTTTCAGTCGAACAGTAAATCGCCTGTCCTTTTTTATCACTTATGCAACCATCCGAATCCATCAATCCTTGCAATAAAAAAAGCCGTTGCTCACGACTTGCTCTTAAATATGGAGATGGAATAATTTTGTCATGGAAAGACTTTAGTAATAAACACTTTAAATCTGGAATTCTGAAAACTTTACTGTTACCTATATTCTCCCAACTTGACACAATTTCATGGTATGGCTCAATATTAGATATAACTTCATTAACATCGCAGGTTTGTATAGTAATTTCAGTCCTTGTAGCAGTACCGTTTCCAAGCCAATAACCCAT
>JAISRJ010000108.1 GCA_031273705.1 Clostridiales bacterium | reverse complement strand
GAAGAGGTCAGGCGGCACCTCTTCTGTTTTTTTGTCGTTTGTCAAATATTTGCATGATTATTCGAGGTAATTCGCGGAATATCGTTGCGTAAAATTGAAGAATAATGTATAATACTTTTTGGGGGTGAAAGCGTGGCGTTTGAGTTTAAGTGTCTGGATTGGTTCTTTTTCCGAACGACGCTGTATCCTGTTTCGGCTATGAAGGATAGGTTTTCCGCTATCTATGACGATGATTTTCAAAAATCCTTTGACGATAAAATAATAAAAGAATTACTATGCACATCGTCTTCGCCCTTATACCAAGCCCTATTCGACAATCAATTTAAGATAGAGGAAAAGCAGCGGGAGAGTGTATTAAAGTATCTTTTAAGATGCTGCAGCAGAACCACGCCATTCGGTGAGTTGGCGGGCGTGGGCGAGGGCGGGTTTTCATCGTCGCCGCAAAGAACAGTTTCCGCCGAGAACACTCACAGGTTATTCCGCCCGGATATGCAATGGGTTTATGCCATTACCGAGGAACTTGAGAAACACGCGGGCGAAAACTTGGTTTTATACATAAATAACGCGACAGTTATAAAGGGCAGCATTTGGACGAACAGATGGAAAAGCTGTTTTTATAAAGTAGATGATACCGTCGAGCCAAAGCGTTCTATGACGATTAATAAACCTTTGCGGCTGTTGCTGCAAATTTGTGAAAACGGCGGGTCTATCCGTCAGATTCAGGATGATTTATTTAAGGAATACGCTATAGAAAAAACAGAAACCGCAAAACTTATATACGACCTGATGCGCTACGAATTTTTGATAAGCGAGTACCGAAACAATATTTTTTCCATAAACCATATAGAAAGGTTGCTTTCGGTATATTATTCGAGGATGAGTCATGAGGATACTCAATTTGTGGAAACGGAAAAACGGCTTATCAGTATAAAAAAAGGCATAGAGAAATTGAATGCCACCTCAATTGGAGAGGGAACGGAAATTTATTTGGATATTCTGAAAGAGATGTCTCAAATGTCCGAAAGCCCCGCCTACTTGACTCAAGATCTGTTCTTTCAAAACATCACTCTGCCTCCTCATATAAAAAGGGACGTTGAGGGCTTTTGTCGCTTTATGAGCAACCTGTCGGAGCGAAACAGAGAACTTGCCACATATACAAATCTGTTTCTGGATAGATGGATCGATTCGTATATTAGTCTGACAGATTTTTTCGAGGACATAGACGTTCTTTCCAATCAAGGGGACGGTCTGATTATTAATAGGCAAACTACGCAGTCTGTAGAAAAGTTAGTTCAATATGTATTCAGTCATTTTAATGATGAAGAGATTAACCTGGCCGATTTTACCGAGTTTGATGATATAGATACAAATAATGTGGATGTTAAATTTAGTGATTTTGAATTGGCGGTACATTTGTTTCTGAAGGATAATGAAATCAACTACCTGCTGCCTGCTTTTTATGGAAGCAGAGACAATTACAAGGCTTTTGGCAAGTATTTTTATCATGCGAATTTACTGGATAAATCTAAAATTGATAAAACCAAGACAGACGCGGCCAGAGACGAGATTGTTGTTGATATAGCGGTAAACGCTAAAAACAGAGCGCACACTAATGTTTTGCAGGGCACGGTAAACGCCGATTATTTTTTGGCGTACGGGGGTTTTCCCACCGGCGCGTCGAACGAAATCGATATAAATGATATATATCTTACAGTGCATAAAGGCCAATTCGTATTTTTTTCAAAGAAACTTCAAAGGCGGATTCGATTTGTTCAGCGTAGTTTGTTTAATCCTCTGTTATATCCGCCTATAGTCAGGTTATTGCTTACTTTATCCAATACGGGGCTTCTTGTTTTTGCTGAAAGAATAATAACAATGTCAGGGAATTATCCCGAAATACCGAGGGTGGTTTATAAAAAATTTGTAATTTCCCCTAAAAGATGGACAGTTTACTTAATCGATATGCAGGAAAAAAAATATCCGATAACAGTAGAGGGGCTTAAGAGTTACCTGGATTTTAGGAAAATTCCAAAAGAAGTCTTATGGCACACGACGCAAGGATATTTATATATTGATTTAACGCGCGATTTGGAATTAAAGCTGTTGATTAAAGAGTTGACGAAGGAGAAGAGACTGAATTTATCTGAGTCGCTTCAAACCATGTACCCTTCATATATTACGGATGAAAACCAAAATACCAGATTTTCGGATGTGGTATTTCAAATAAAAGCCGGCAATACTCCGCCGAAGAACAGCGGGGAGGAGCCAAAATTTGATCCGCGCAAAATCATGACCCCGGAACTGCGGCGGAGAAATACATTCGCGCCTTTTGACAGGTGGCTTTACTTTAAGATATATACTAAAAGGAATTATATGGAATCTATCATGTCGGAGTATATTTACCCGGTTTATACAAAGATGGTAAACGCCGGTTATATAGATAGTTATTTTTTTATAAGGTATTTGGACTCGAACGACCATATCCGGCTGCGCGTTAAAACACCGCCGGATAAAATGGAAGCCGTGCTGATACAAACCCAAAGAATGGTCGCGCAAATGATAACGAATACCCGTGTTTCCAGTATCGCTATTGACACATACGAGCGGGAAGTTATGCGTTACGGCGGCGAAGAGTGCATGGATATAATGGAAGAACTGTTCTATCATGATACGGCGGCGGCAATTAAATTATTGCTGGCGGAAAAGAAATTTCTGCCTGCAATATCTAAGCTGGATATACATATTCTTTCGATAACTTCGTTGATTTGGGATCTGCGCTTGAGCAACAAAGTTATGGATGGATTTTTTAATATGGTCGTGCCCAAAGCCAAGACTACAAAGGAATTTAGGGATAAGAAAAACACATTCCTGGATTGGGTCAGGGCTTACGCGAAAAATGCCGAGCTGCCTCAAGATACACAGGAATTGGGGCGGATATTCAGAGAAAGAAACGCGGCGTACAGTAAAGTGTTCGCCGAATTGATTGACATGGGGAAGTCAGACGCGGATTTATCGGATATTTTGTCGGCTCTTATCCACATGAATAATAACCGATACTGCGGAATAAACTCTCAAAGCGAAACCCAGGCGTATACCTTTGTTGCCTTGCTGTTTAAAGCGATAAGAAATATGAAGGGCGACGCGGCTATCAGGTGACGCGGCTATTTTCAGGTGACGCGGATATTATGTAAAATTTCTTGACAACTCCGGCAATTGATATTAATATTGTGTCAAGTATAAGCAACTGCAAAGATGCACTCGCTTCGGCAGGTGCTTTTTTTACATACTCACACGAGCGTTAGCATACGCCGGTGACCGTATGGGATGGCAAATAATTTCGCTGGCGGGTACAATTATCGGAGGTGGCGGATTGTTTAGGTTTTTAAGTATGCGTCTGATTTCGGCTGTGCTTACGTTGTTTGTTGTGGTGACCGCAACATTTTTTCTGATGTTTCTCGTGCCCGGCGGTCCATTCTTGAGCGAACGTAACAGCCCCCAGGTGGTGGAATCCATGAACCGTAAATACGGTCTGGATAAGCCCGTTTACATACAGTATAAGAATTATGTGGTAAACATATTTAAGGGGGACTTGGGCGACAGCTTTAAACGGCGCGGTTATTCGGTTTTAGAGCTTATTACCGAAAAATTCCCCGTCTCCGCTAAGCTGGGCGGGCTGGCTATTCTGGCGGCGTTGCTGCTGGGCGTTCCCGCCGGAATATTGGCGGCGTATAATCGCAATACAGTCATTGACAGAATTATTATGGCTTGGTGTACCCTGGGCATTGCGCTGCCAAGCTTCATAGTCTCTACGGCTTTGCTGTACATAATAGGAATGAACTTAAAGCTACTGCCCACACTGGGATTGGAAACTCCCAAGCATTTTATAATGCCCATGTTCGCCCTTAGTCTTTCGCCTACATGTAATATTACACGGTATGTTAGGTCCAGCGTTTTGGATATTCAAGGGCAGGATTATTTAAAGACGGCGCGCGCTAAGGGACTTTCAGAACAGGTCGTTATGATAAAGCACGCCCTTAGAAACGCGTTGATCCCCGTCATTACATATTTGGGTCCTATGATTACCGGCGTCTTGACCGGTAGCTTCGTTATCGAAAAAATCTTTTCTATACCCGGTTTGGGTAAATATTTTGTGGATTCCATCTCAGGTCGGGATTACCCTATGATAATGGGCACGACGATATTTTTCGCGGCTCTGCTGATAATAGCGAATCTGCTTGTAGATATTTTGTATAAAATAGTTGATCCTCGAATTACCTATTGAAATAAGAGGTGAGCGATGAAAAAAATCAGCGAAAACGAAAAGCAAACCGGTCAGGTGTATGTAGGTAAACATCAGCCGTATAGTTTTATGCTCAGCTTTGAGGATACCACGCCCGCAACCGACGAAGAAAAGGCCGCGCGGGTTAGAATGCGCGAAAGCACTACGTATTGGCAGGACGCTATGAAACGCTTTAGGAAAAACAAAGTCGCTCTCGCTTCATTAGGTCTCATTGTATTTATTTTCCTATTCGCTTTTGTCGGGCCTCTTCTCTCGCCATATTCCTATGAGCACCAGATCCGAGGCAGTGAACGCCTGTTTCCATGTTATGAGCATCCGTTTGGAACGGATACGCTGGGGCGCGATCTGCTGGTGAGGACGATGGTCGGCGCGCGTATATCAATGGCTGTCGGCATTTTCTGCGCGCTTATCGTGCTTATTATCGGAACATTGGTCGGTTCTGTATCCGGATATTTGGGCGGCTGGTTCGACAATATCCTCATGAGGTTTTGTGAGATAATATATTCCGTACCGGATATTTTGATAATTATTATTCTGCAAATAAGTCTGAAAAGATTTTTGGACGACGTGTTTCCCAACGCGACTTTGGGTTCGGGTATGATTTCTATATTCGTGGCGTTCGCGATGCTCTATTGGGTAAACATGGCGCGGCAGGTGAGGGGACAGATTCTCTCTTTAAAACAGCGGGAGTATGTATTGGCGGCGCGGGCTTTAGGTGCCGGCGGAGGACATATTGTTCGGAAACACTTACTGCCAAACGCGGTCGGTACCATTATTGTCACCGCAATGTTTCAGATTCCGGCGGCGATTTTTACCGAGAGTTTTCTGAGCTTTATGGGACTGGGCGCGTCGGCCCCGCTGGCTTCCTTGGGTTCGCTGGCGAACAACGCCCTTTCAGGTCTTAACAGTTATCCGTACCAGATGTTTTTCCCCGCTATGATAATCGCGGTTTTAATATTCGCGTTTAATCAATTCGGCGACGGCTTGCGGGACGCGCTGGATCCTCGTTTGAAAGAATAGGAGGGACACAATGCCGCTTCTGTCTGTAGAAAATTTAAGAATTTCGTTTTTTACGCCGGCGGGAGAAGTTAAGGCCGTCAACGGCGTTTCATATGAGTTAGACGAGGGTGAAGTCTTGGGTATCGTCGGAGAATCCGGTTCGGGTAAAAGTGTGTCCGTTTCCGCTTTGATGAAACTCCTAACCTTGCCCGGCCGTGTGATCGGCGGGTCTATGACTTTTCAGAATCAGGATATAGAATCCCTTTCACCCAAAGCCATCCGAAAGATCCGCGGCAAAGATATTTCTATGATTTTCCAAGATCCCATGACCAGCCTTAATCCCGTGTATTCTATCGGTAATCAATTGCGGGAGACTATCAGACTGCATACCGATATGAACAGGGCGCGGGCTAACGAACGAGCGGTACAGATGCTTAACTTAGTCGGAATAAATAATCCGGAGCGCCGCTTAAAACAATATCCTCACGAATTATCAGGCGGTATGCGTCAACGTGTGATGATCGCCATGGCTTTGGCGTGTTCACCCAAGTTATTAATTGCCGATGAACCGACGACTTCATTGGATGTGACTATCCAAGCCCAGATTTTGGATCTTATGAAGCGAATGCGTGAAGAGACCGGTACAGCTATTATACTGATAACCCATGATTTGGGAATAGTTACAGAAATTTGCAGCAAGGTTATTATTATGTATGCCGGGCGCATAATAGAATCCGGGTCTGTAGAAGATATATATTACCGGACTTCGCACCCGTACACCAAGGGATTATTGGATTGTCTGCCCAGGAACACCGGCGAGAAACGTGTGCCATTGCGGCCTATAGAGGGAACCCCGGTCGATTTGCTGGATATGCCGGTCGGTTGCGGATTTGCTTCGCGCTGTACCAGGTGCATGAAAGTATGTTTGCAAAAAGCTCCCCCGGACTTTACCGTGGGCGACGCTCATATTTCCGCGTGTTGGCTGCACACTGTTAAGCAGCCGGGAGGCGTGTCATGAGCGGAAATTTGTTGGAGATAAAAGATCTAAAGCAGTATTTTCCCATATCCGGCTATGGTTTTCGTAAATTATCTTTAAAAGCCGTAGACGGTGTGAGTTTTAGTATAAAGAAGGGCGAAGCCTTTGGGCTGGTAGGGGAGTCCGGTTGCGGAAAATCCACGACGGGAAGAGCCATCTTGCGGCTGTACGAGCCGACCGATGGGCGGATTATCTTTGACGGAACCGACATAACACATGTGAACATGAAACCCTATCGCAAGAGGATGCAAATTGTTTTTCAAGATCCATATTCCTCGCTTAATCCCAGAATGACTGTCGGGGATATTGTGGGCGAACCTTTGGATATAAATAAAACCTATAAAACCAAAGCGGAGCGGCAGGAAATAATTATAGAGAGATTAAACCTGGTCGGACTTAACACCGAGCACATGAACCGTTATCCGCATGAGTTTTCGGGCGGACAGCGGCAGAGAATTTCCATTGCCAGGGCTTTGGCTTTAAATCCGGAATTTATCGTTTGCGATGAACCTATATCCGCGCTGGATGTGTCTATACAGGCGCAAGTAATTAATAAATTTATCGAGTTGCAGCGGGAACTGGGGCTTACATATTTATTTATCGCCCACGATTTGTCTGTGGTAAGATATATTTCTAATAGAATCGCCGTAATGTATTTGGGTCGCGTAGCTGAGCTGGCGGATTCTGATGAACTGTTTTTGAGGCCGGCGCATCCGTATACACAAGCGTTGTTATCCGTTATTCCTGTTGCGGATCCCCAGGCGTCGAAACAAGACAGAATTATTTTAGAGGGTGAAACCCCCAGCCCTATTTCTCCGCCGTCCGGCTGTACTTTCCGTAATCGATGCCGGTTTGCGACACAAAAATGCGCGGACGCTGTTCCGATTATGAAAGAAATTTCCCCGGGGCATGAAACCGCGTGTCATCTTTACTAGTTGGATGCGGTGAAATGGATGCAATAAAATTTGATATATTTGCTGGAATAATTTTTTATCCCGCGATTATATATATTTGAATTAACTTAGGAGGAGTATTAATGAAAAAATTACTGGCTATGATGTTGGCGTCGGTTATACTGCTGGGGGTTACATCCTGCGGCGGAAATAATCCGGCCGATACCACGGAGACCCAAGCGCCCGTGACGGCAGGCGAATCGGCCGAGGGCGCGACCGACGCTCCGGAAGATACCGCGACAGAGGAAACGGCTGCTGAAGGCGATATATTAAATATCAGCCTTGCCACGACCCCCGAGACTATTGATCCGAATTTGGGCAGCGCTTTGGACAGCGGCAACTATGCTAACCATCTGTTTGAAGGGCTTATGCGCTACAAATGGGATGGTACCGGCGTAGAGTTTGGAATGGCCGAGAGTTATGAAGTGTCCGACGACGGTTTGGTGTGGACGTTTAAGTTGCGCGATTCTCAATGGTCGGATGGTCAACCCGTAAAGGCTCAGGATTTTGTATTTAGCTGGCAGAGGTTGGTAGATCCCGAAGTCGCCGCGCCTTACAATATGGATATGGGCAAGTATATAAACAATGGCGCGGCTATTGTTGAAGGTACATTGCCCAAGGAAGAATTAGGCGTAAAGGCTGTTGATGATAAGACATTGGAAGTTACCTTGCAAAATCCTACGCCTTATTTTGATCAATTAGCGGCTTTCGCGACTTTCAGCCCGCTTCGTCAAGATACGATTGAGGCCAACGGCGACAATTGGACGAAAACCCCGGAAACTTATTTATCAAACGGACCGTTCAAGATGTTGAGTTATACTCCGGATGATAGATTTGAGTGTGTGCCAAACCCCGGTTATTGGGACGCGGCGAGTGTTAAACCCGCCCAGATAAATTGGCTTT